>NZ_QUES01000100.1:0-203 GCF_003478085.1 Eisenbergiella sp. OF01-20
TGATCCTTTAAGGTATCAAACGGGGCATCCGTCCCTTCCAGGTAATACTCTACACTGTAGTCCAGCTTCTGGCTTTCATCTACTTTATAGTATATCTTGATGACATTGTTGCTGGCTGTTATGGTTGCCGGCAGTTTCGGGGCTGTTGTGCTCCGGGTATAGCCAGCCGGTACCTTACTGCTGTCTGCTATTGCCTTTACTTC
>NZ_QUES01000100.1:341-745 GCF_003478085.1 Eisenbergiella sp. OF01-20
ATGACATTGTTGCTGGCTGTTATGGTTGCCGGCAGTTTCGGGGCTGTTGTGCTCCGGGTATAGCCTGCCGGTACCTTACTGCTGTCTGCTATTGCCTTTACTTCCGGTTTCGCTACCAGGACACTCTGATCTTCTAAGGTATCAAACGGGGTAGCTGTCCCTTCCACGTAATACTCTACACGGTAGTCCAGCTTCTGGCTTTCATCTGCTTTATAGTATACCTTGATGACATTGTTGCTGGCTGTTATGGTTGTCGGCAGTTTCGGGGCTGTTGTGATCCGGGTATATCCTGCCGGTACATTACTGCTGTCCGCCACTGCCTTTACTTCGGGTTTTGCTACCAGGACACTCTGATCCTTTAAGGTATCAAACGGGGCATCCGTCCCTTCCAGGTAATACTCTAC
>NZ_QUES01000100.1:755-958 GCF_003478085.1 Eisenbergiella sp. OF01-20
GTAATACTCTACACGGTAGTCCAGCTTCTGGCTTTCATCTGCTTTATAGTATACCTTGATGACATTGTTGCTGGCTGTTATGGTTGTCGGCAGTTTCGGGGCTGTTGTGATCCGGGTATATCCTGCCGGTACATTACTGCTGTCCGCCACTGCCTTTACTTCGGGTTTTGCTACCAGGACACTCTGATCCTTTAAGGTATCAA
>NZ_QUES01000101.1:0-573 GCF_003478085.1 Eisenbergiella sp. OF01-20
CAAACGAGCAAAGAAAAAGGAGGAACACACCGAATGAATTTTGAATTTATGACCATAGACACACCATTGCCGCCCTGTATGCCCTTTCCCATAGCGTTGACAGGATTTCCAGTCAGCAGCACCGCAAAGGTCATGTACTGCCGGATGCTGGACGCTATGCTATCCAAAGGGCAGGAGGACGAGAACGGAATCCTGTTTGTCTGCTTCTCTGTCACAGCCATTGCCGCAGTCCTGTCCCGCAGTCCCATGACGGTCAAGCGTTCTCTGAATGAACTGGAAACCGCCGGACTTATCATGCGGGTGCGTCAGGGCGTTGGAGAACCAAACCGGATTTATGTGCTGATACCGGGAAAGGAGGACGCTGCCCTTGCCTGATACCTCAAAGCTGGAAAAACTCAATCGGGAGTTGGAGAAAAGCGAAAAGAAACTGCGGAAAGCCATCAATGATGAAAAGGCATTGCAGCACCAGTTAAAGCAGCTTACCCGAAAGGAACGGACGCACCGGCTCTGTACTCGTGGCGGTATGCTGGAAAGTTTTCTGCAAGAGCCGGAACGCCTGACAGATGATGATGT
>NZ_QUES01000101.1:583-870 GCF_003478085.1 Eisenbergiella sp. OF01-20
GACAGATGATGATGTCATGGTGTTGTTGAAACTCATTTTTCACAGACAGGACACGCAGGAACTATTGAAAAAACTGCTGGAACGGAAGAAGCCAGAAACCCCTTAGTTTACTAAGGGCGCAATTATACACCACCCAGAGGTTGGTGCATTGCGTTCTCCGAAGGCTCCTCGCCGGAGGGCTGTGATTTTCCGCAGTCATGGTCTGCTCCAAATCAAACAGGGGACGCTACGCTTCCCCTGCGCTGGCTACCGCCAGCTACCCTTTTGTGGACTTGTCGGGATATTTT
>NZ_QUES01000102.1:0-855 GCF_003478085.1 Eisenbergiella sp. OF01-20
CTGTCAAAGGACGATGACCTGCAAGGCGAAAGTGCCAGTATCGCCAACCAGCGGGATATGCTGGAAAAATACTGCGAAAAGCAGGGATGGGAGGTTGTGGCAGTCTATCAGGACGATGGCTTCACAGGTCTTAATATGGAGCGTCCTGATTTACAGAGAATGTTGAGAGCCATTGAGCGCAGGCAAATCAACCTTGTCATCACGAAAGACCTCAGCCGACTGGGGCGGAACTATCTGCAAACCGGGCATTTGATTGAGGACTTTTTCCCAAGAAGCGGTGTCCGCTATATCGCCATGAATGACGGTATCGACACCCTGCGTGATAACAACGATATTGCCCCGTTCAAGAATATCCTGAACGAGATGTACAGCAAGGATATTTCCAAGAAAGTCCATTCCTCTTATCTTCTGAAAGCGCAGAAAGGACAGTTTACCGGGTGTCTTGCCCCGTTCGGGTATCGGAAAGACCCGGAGGACAAAAACCATCTGCTCATTGACGAGGAAACCGCCCCGATTGTGCGGCTGATTTTCGGATATGCCCTGAACGGTCATGGTCCGAACTATATCCGCAGACGGCTGGAGGAAGAAAAAATCCCCTGCCCCACATGGTGGAACCGGGAACGGGGGCTTCGCAATACCCGTACAAAATGGGAAAAGAAAGACCCGGAAAATGGGCGGTATATGTGGGACTTCTCCGTTATCAAAGACCTTTTGATGAATCCCGTCTACACCGGGGCGATTGCTTCCCAGAAAAAGGACTACCGTTTCAAAATCGGCACGATTGGGGAAAAGAAGCCGGAGGACTGGATTGTGGTGGAGGGACAGCATGAACCGCTGATTGACCGCATGAGCTTT
>NZ_QUES01000103.1:0-836 GCF_003478085.1 Eisenbergiella sp. OF01-20
GCCGCCGTGATCGTATAGCTGTCCGGCTTCCAGGAATCCCCTGTGAGCGGGAGGGAAAAAGAGGCCGTTCCGTTTGTCACGGTTTCCGTCCCAAGCTCGGTGGTTCCAGCTCTGAAAATCACCTGATCGGGAGCGGCCGTGCGCAGGCGGGTATTTTTCTGCGCCACGGCCACTTGAACCGTGACCGTATCGCCATATACAGCTTTGCCGTCCGTCAGCTTCTGTCCGTCTTTCCAGAAGGTGATGGCTGTCTCAGAAGCTTTGTTATTGATCGGGTTTCCGTTCACGGACCCGTTGATACTGCCGCTGAAGTCGTTGATTGTGCCGCTATTTGTAATTGTTCCGTTATTCATGACGGTTGTACCGTCCGGCACGGTCAGGGTAGAGCCATTCGGCACTGTCAGGGTGGAGCCGTCCGGGATGGTTATATCGCCGGGGAGCTCAGGACTTCCATGTACTGTTCCGTTACTCCCCTCAAATACCACGCCTTGATTTAGTTTTTTTGTACCTTCACTACCGCCCGAACTACCGCCTATGTGTGCCGCCTGATTGCTTATGGCAAACACAACGGCATTCCCGTTTACGGTGAATTGTCCGCCGCTGCCGCCGTAGCCGTAGCCGATGCCGCCGCCGATGCCCGCGCCTCTGTCGCTGCTGGCCATGACCATACCGCCACTGATTGTGATGGTTCCGCCGCTGCCGCCGACGCCGTAGTAGCCGTAGCCGCCGCCGATGCCCGCGCCGTGGACACTTGTAGCCGTGACCGTGCCGCCGCTGATCTCAATGGTTCCACCGGAGCCGCCGGAGCTGCTGCCGGAGCCGCCGCCGATGCCCGC
>NZ_QUES01000104.1:0-804 GCF_003478085.1 Eisenbergiella sp. OF01-20
ATGGTATTAAACCCGAATTCCTTCCAGATATCCGTAACCACCATGGTTCCCTGAAAGAACCGGTTGTCCCCCAGGAAGAACACCGACTGCCCTCCCATCGCCATGATCAGCTTATTCACAATGCCGGTGGAAGGGGAAAGAATATCGATCAGTACACCGGACAGGATAATCCAGGATAAAAAATGCGGCAGATAGACTATCGTCTGCACGGTTCTTTTCAGCTTCGAATTTCTGATTTCATTGATCAGGATAGAAAACAGGATCGCTATGACAAGTCCCAGGGCCAGTTTTTCAAAGCTTATCAGTAAGGTGTTGCGTAAGGCTCTTAAGAAATCCGGATAGTTGGCTATATACTTGAACCAATAGGTCCCCACCCATTTCTGCTCCCCGAATAAACCCTTCGCCGGTATGAATTTCTGAAAGGCAATCTTCCATCCATACAGGGGAAGGTAATTGAAAAGAAACAGAAGCACCATTCCCGGCAGCAGCATCAGGTAAAAGGGAACGCTCTGCTTCAGCCGCTGTGCCGGCCGCCGTTTGGTCTCCATAAATTTCTGTTTTTCCATATCAGGCCTCCCGTTTCCGGACTGCGTGTCTGTCCGCAGCCCGTTTCTATATCCGTCAGTTGTTCATTTCCTGATACCATTCGTTGATTTCCCCGGTAATTTCTTCGCCGCCCAGGGCCTTCCACTGCTCCACAAAGGAATCAAATTCATCAACAGGCGCCTGTCCGGTAATGATATTGGTAAAGGTCTGGATTTCCAGATCCTCCAGCACCGCCTGGTTCTCTATCATGGATTCCGA
>NZ_QUES01000105.1:0-787 GCF_003478085.1 Eisenbergiella sp. OF01-20
CTATCTGCCGGCGCACCGGCAGATAATCATGGAAGCTGAATACATCCACTTCTTCCACGGTATCCGCCACATCATCCATATAGGTATGGCCGATGGTAACCGCATTCACGCTGTCTAGCTTCCTGACCTTATCACAGCTGCGGCGCAGGAATTCATTCACCTTTTCCCAGCGCGCTTTTCTTTCCTCCCCTTTCGCTTCTATGATATAGTCGTTGCAGGAGGGTTCATTCATCACATCCCACATAAGCAGCCCCGGCTCCCCCCGCAGAGCCTGCACCACATCCTTTATGTAGTTTTCCGCATATTCCTCATATCCCTGTTCCAAATCTCCCGGATGCAAGCCGTTTCCATTAAAGAGGATAGGCATGGTACTGATGCCGGCTTCCCATGCCGTCTCCACAAAGGCGGTAAGCTTACTTAAAAAGGCTGCCGGATCTTTTCGGTAATCTCTTTCTGACAGCCAGATTCTGGTGCTGTTAAGCCGCAGGCTCCCTGCATACCCAAGTTCCCTTTTCAGCTGTTCCCCGGATACCCTGCAGCCTCCTGAATAACAAAAACCCCTGATAGAACTGTAATCTTCCAATGGTTTCATTCTGATTCCCCCTTTTCTTTCCGGAAAGCTCTGCGGAATGCTTTGCTTCTATGGAATGCTTTGCTTCCATGGAACGCTTTGCTTCCATTTATACCTTCGGTGTCTCTTTTCATATTACCCCTTTACGCTTCCCATTACCAATCCCTTTGTAAAATACTTCTGCATGAACGGATAGATACACAGCATGGGCAGCGC
>NZ_QUES01000106.1:0-760 GCF_003478085.1 Eisenbergiella sp. OF01-20
CTATCTGCCGGCGCACCGGCAGATAATCATGGAAGCTGAATACATCCACTTCTCCTACGGTATCCTCCACATCGCCCATATAGGTATGACCGATGGTAACCGCATTCACGCTGTCCATCTTCCTGACCTTATCACAGCTGCGGCGCAGGAATTCATTCACCTTTTCCCAGCGCGCTTTTCTTTCCTCCCCTTTCGCTTCTATGATATAGTCGTTGCAGGAGGGTTCATTCATCACATCCCACATAAGCAGCCCCGGCTCCCCCCGCAGAGCCTGCACCACATCCTTTATGTAGTTTTCCGCATATTCCTCATATCCCTGTTCCAAATCTCCCGGATGCAAGCCGTTTCCATTAAAGAGGATAGGCATGGTACTGATGCCGGCTTCCCATGCCGTCTCCACAAAGGCGGTAAGCTTACTTAAAAAGGCTGCCGGATCTTTTCGGTAATCTCTTTCTGACAGCCAGATTCTGGTGCTGTTCAGCTGCAGGCTCCGGGCATATCCCAGTTCCCGCTTCAGCTGCTCCTGCGGAATCCTGTAACCTCCGGAATAACAAAACCCTCTGATATCACTGTAATCATTGAATGGCTTCATAAATGCAATCCCCCTTTTTCGTTTTTTCTCATGCATTATACGTTTTAACTGCTGTATTTTCCCTATTTAAGGCCCTGCTGCTGTGCACTATCCCTTAACACTTCCCATCACAAGCCCCTTTGTAAAATACTTCTGCATGAACGGATAGATACACAGCATGGGCAGCGC
>NZ_QUES01000107.1:0-639 GCF_003478085.1 Eisenbergiella sp. OF01-20
TACAGCAGGGTGTACCAGGGAATAAAAAACCATTACTACCTGATCCAGATCGGTCATATGATAGCGCAGGTGATGGAGGCATGGAAAAGCCTGTGGAAAAAGGTGATGCAGAGCCGGGAGCAGAAGCACCGCAGGATACTGGAATCATGGAAGCAGGATAAGCTAAAAGAAACTATGCAGGAAATAGAACAAGGGTTCCAGATACGTTTTGGATAAGGGTGTAGGACGAAGGGAGGTGAGCTGGGAACCGGTAGAACAACAGGATAGTAAGGGAAAAACCCAGGGAGATTGTGTGCCTTTATACAACCGAAAAGGAGAGAAGGCATTGAAAATGCAAGATGAAACTGGGATTATTCCACTAAAAATAAATTTACTCGTCAGAGCTGCCGAATTGAATTCCTGGCTTGTTTTTCTCATGCTACTGATATAAAATATAGATGAGAGGATGCGTGTCATCAGTAAGACATGGCTCTCGTAAGTGATATACCTCTGGTCGCGAGGATCCTCCAAGTTCTTTAACAGGGACAGGAGCCCGGGGAAATAGTGATGGATCACCTTTACCAGTTCACATGCCAGATGAAACTGGGCCAGGTGTTCCCGCGTATCTTTTCTGGTGATCTTTGCTTTTGTTTTCATGAT
>NZ_QUES01000108.1:0-323 GCF_003478085.1 Eisenbergiella sp. OF01-20
GATACGGACATGAAGTATCTGCTTCTCTATCTGGAAGAAACCTACGGGCTTACCAATGAGAAGAAGATTGATAACGCCATCGAGATTGTGGCGAATGAAAACAAGTACCATCCCATCCGGGACTATCTCAATACCCTTGTGTGGGACGGGACAGAGCGAATCCGTTTCTGCCTGCGGCACTTTCTGGGGGCTGACGCAGACGATTACACCTATGAAGCGTTGAAGCTGTTCTTGCTGGGTGCAATCTCACGAGCCTTTCAGCCGGGGTGCAAATTTGAAATCATGCTCTGTCTGGTAGGCGGTCAGGGGGCTGGCAAGTCCAC
>NZ_QUES01000108.1:333-555 GCF_003478085.1 Eisenbergiella sp. OF01-20
CAAGTCCACTTTCTTCCGTCTGCTGGCAATCCGGGACGAGTGGTTCTCCGATGATTTGCGGAAGCTGGACGATGACAATGTGTACCGAAAGCTGCAAGGTCACTGGATTATCGAAATGTCGGAAATGATGGCAACCGCAAACGCCAAGAGCATCGAAGAAATCAAGTCGTTTTTAAGCCGGCAGAAAGAGGTTTACAAGATACCCTATGAAACCCACCCGGC
>NZ_QUES01000011.1:0-21974 GCF_003478085.1 Eisenbergiella sp. OF01-20
ACGCCGCACAGACAGCCGGCGGAGGGCCATTCGGCAACTGCGAAGTTTGAGTAAAGTAAAAAAAGAGGACGTTTTCCCGTCCTCTAATCGTCATAATGTCCCCGACACGATAGTATTTCCAATACTCCGTTGCTAATACGATAAACAAAACGATTTGTGTCATCAATATGCCTACTCCAAAATCCACTCAACTCACCTTTCAATGGTTCGGGCTTGCCTATACCATCAAAATACCCTCGCTCTATATCCTTTAACAAGGCATTGATACGTTTCAGAGTTTTCCTATCCTGCATCTGCCAGTAGAGATAATCGTCCCATGCCTCATCAAACCATACTTTCTTCATTCACCCTCTACCTCAATTGGCTCATGCTCTACACCTTTTCCAGCATTAAGGGCGGAAATACCACGCCGTAGGTGCGCCATATTGCTTTCGGAATAGAACGGGTCAGCAGATAATTCAAAAGGTATACGCCGCTCTCTGGCAACTTTTTTTAAAAAGATATTTATTGCCGCTGACATACTAATACCAATATCATCAAAGGTTTGCTCTGCGCCACGCTTAACGTCATCATCAACACGCAAACTAATCTGTACCATAAAATCACTCCTTCCTTGTGCTTTTATTATACTACATTCAGAAGCAACATTCAAGCATTTTTATATACATATGCTTTTCTATTACAGTATACCGGTCTGCTTGTATTTGATACTAAATAACATAAATAATTTATTAAAGATGAATATTTTATGTGCTTTTTAAGTAGATACTGTCGCTTTAATTCCGACAAACTCCAATCATTTTTGCTGCCTCTATCTCATAAAAATGACGTTCGTCAATATTGGCGATTCTCATCAATTGTAAATAATGAGACCAACTCAAGAAAAACTTACGGTCTGTATTTACTTTTGGAAGATTTTCAAATTGGTCAGACACTATCTGACCAATTTGATCACTAGAATAAACCATATAAAACTGCCGCATTTGTTTTAAATTTGTAACAGAAAAACCTTAGTAATATATTCGGTATTATGTAACAGTTCAGACGGTTCTTTGTGCCCTGCGGCATCCCCCTCCCCTGCGTTTCCCTGGGGCGGCGTTGCTGCAAGGTTCCTTGCAGAGAAAAGCAGGGGAGGGGGATGCCGCAGGGCACAAAGGGCCGTCTGAACTGCTACGACATTATATGATACAGATTTTAATCGTATTCTAACATATTCTGTCGAATCATGCCATCACCCTCTCCGTCAGTGCTGCACATCCCGGGCATGTAAAGCCATCAGGTCAAACGGAGGCAGAATCTCGTCCAAAAAAGCCAAAAGCTCATCATCAAAGTTATGGCGCACCTCACATACCCGGTCAAATATCATGGTAGGCTCCTCTTCCGGCGTTACCGGCGGCCATGCTGCAAGACCATCATGATTGGGATTTCCAAAGCGGGCAAACTGCATGGCCGCTTCGAAGATCTGCTTCTCCAGTTCCCCGGAAACCCCGTCAATATTGCAGACCTCCACTTTGTCCGTATTGTGGAAAATAAAAGGGATATCGGAGCAGTGCCAGGCTGCTTTTCCATATTGATACGGGAAGTTCAGAGTGAAGAGATACAGGTAAGACGGCGCTTTCCCTCCCCGGGCGTGGAGTTTTGCAAGCGATTTGGAGGGCTGTCTGAAAACCCGATCCACATCCAGCACATCCAATGCATTTTTACCCGGATACGCCTTTTGGAAAAGCGCCTTTACCTTTTCTGCATGTTCCCCGTATTCCCGGGAAAGGATGGCATCTGTCTCCGCATCCGTCAGGCTGTCTTTCCGGAAGGGGGAGGGCCGGAAGGAAAATTCCCCGAATACGGTTCCCACCAGAAGAGGAATTGTCTTGGCGTGCTCCCGGAAACCGGTCAGCAAGGGTTCCCCCAGATAATAATCATTGACAACAGGCATCCCTCCCACATAGATACCCCGGCCTGCCAGAGCCGGGGAGACGGTGTTATAAGCCCTGGCCAGTTCATAATAGGGTACGGTTTCCAGCTTTTCCACCTCTCCCCGGGGAATCCCCAGCTCCTTCAGAAGGGCTTCTGCAATCTCCGTTCCGTCTCCGGGAAGAACAGGAATCACTTTGCCGTCCGATACGCCGCTCATCACAATGGCCCGGTGGAACAGGCCGTCCGCTTCCGGTATCTGCATCAGCCCGGTCACCTTCATTCCGCCGCCGGACTGTCCGAACAGCGTAACATTGTCAGGGTCTCCGCCGAATGCTTCTATATTAGTATGTATCCAGCGCAAGGCGGCCACCAGGTCGGCAAGCCCGGCATTACCGGAATTTTTATATTTTTCTCCATAGGTTGACAGGTCGAGGAATCCCAGGATATTCAGCCGGTGGTTAACGGTTACCACCACCACATCTCCTTTGCTGCACATATTAAAACCGTCATAGGCCACCTGTTCAATGGAAGATCCTGCGGCATAACCGCCGCCGTGCAGCCATACCATGACCGGTTTTTTCGCCTTTTTATCCAAAGCGGGCGTCCACAGATTCAGGTTCTGGCAGTTTTCATCCTGGGGCCAGTACCGGTGCGGCACCAGCAGCTCCCCGGAGGGCGTGTCCTGTGTCAGCAAAGGACATACAAAACCATAGGATGAGGTTTCCTTCACCCCTTCCCAGCTTTCCGTTTCCCTTGGCATCTGAAAACGTTCCGCTTTTGCATAGGGGATCCCTTTGAATATACAGACGCCGTCCCATTCATAACCCTTCACCTTACCTGCCTTTGTCTCCACCGCGGGTATTTCATCATACCGAAATACATGTGCCATTTCAACTCCTCCTTTTTTCTGAAGGAAAAATCCCTGTCCACTTATGCAGACATAGAATTTGTCCTTCCATTTTTAATGGTTATCCCTTTATCAGGCTTCCTTTTACAGGTATCCGCCGTCCGCCCGTACCGGATATTTGTTCCTGTCTCCTTAAGTCGGCCTCCTGTTTCATTATATAACATGTCTATAATTAAAACCAGACAAGGTATGGATAAAGGCGATATTTCATTACATAGTAATTATATAGGACAGAGCAGCGTTAAAGTATCCAAATAATTACCATTTGATGTCGTTTATATGACCATTTCCCCATTTTTATGCCACACAAAAAAGACAGGAGTCTGCTGTCCCTTTTCGATAGCATACTCCTGTCATGATTCAAACTTCACAGTCGCCAAATGGCCCCTGCGAAGTTTAAGTCATTATCCGTTCCGCGGGACAACGGCACTATTCACCGTAATCCTCCATATACAGGTAATCCACCTCACAGCCGGTATATTCGATATAGGAATTTCCGGCCGTCTTACCAGCGTTATCTATTACCTTTTTCAGCTGCGCTTCCTCCATTCCTCCTTTTCCGAATACACGGTCGATCTCTTCCTTCACCGCCTGTGTCACCGCCTTCAGGAAGGCATCCCGGGCGCTTACGGTAAGCTTATCCGCATCCAGGATACGGTAGGTGAAGCTGTAATACCCCTCTGCCATCTGTACCACCATCTTGTCTCCGAATACGTCCTCCTCCCTTGATGATTCAACCCGAACCTCATAAGAAGGATCCACCTGTTTTTGGGAATACAGTTCTCTCTGGCGTGCATAGTATTCATCCTGGGAGGCCCGGACTGTTGTACGGAGGAACTCCGCATTCCCGTCCGTATCCTCAAGATGCTCCATGACATAATCATAGGCATCATAAAAATCTTCTTTTTCCTCCTCATAGCCGTTGAATACCGCATTGATTTTCCGGTTAAATTCCGCTATGGACATTTCTTCATAGTCCGGGAATTTCAGCTCATTCATGACAATCTCGTACTGCTTCGCCGGATCCACAGACTTTTCCTCTTCTGTGTCCTCATTCCAATCTTCGGTCTTTTCTTTATCATATACATCATCCCAGTAATAAGAGAGTTTCTTGCCGCCCTCCCATACCAGCTGTCCGTCCAGAGCCTTCAGGATACGCTCCAGCTCCCCATCCGCCGCTTTTTCCATGGCTTCTTCCGTCTGCAGGTCCGCCGGAGTCTGTTTTTGCAGGAAAGCCTGCATTTTTTCATCCACACCTTTCAGGATGCTGTCCCGCTGGGCCACGGTTACCTTCTGTTCCTCCGGAATCCGGTAATCATAGGAATAATCCGCATAGCCTCCAGACAGGAATTCTTTATCCCCGAACACATCTCCATAAGTTTCCAGAAAAGCTTCTCCGCTGTGCCATGGATTTTTCTGTCTCTGACAGACTCCGTAATGCTTTCTTTCACATTCGTCCCAGGTATTGGAAAGAGTACCATATACAAAATCCGCAACCGGATCCGTATCCGCCAGAGAGGAATAAACACGCTGGAGAACTTCTTCCGCTTTATGGAAGGTTTCCTCATCCTCCCAGTCCATAACCATGCGGTTGAACTCTGCAACACTGCTGTTTTCGTATCCCGCAGTCTGCCAGGAAAGGATTTGTTCATAATCTTCTTTGGTATATTTATTGGTGCCTCTCCACCATCCGTAGCGTGATCTGCCGGATTGAAAGGAATCACAGCTGCTGTCCGAAGTTGCTTCCCCTTCCCCCGCCGATGCGGATTCTGTTTCCGTGCCTGCCTGTAAAGCGGTTTCTGCTGCCTCCTGCGGGGAATCCTGCGCTTTTGTATCCGCTGCGGCATCCCCCTGCGTCTTTGTGTCCGCTGCGGCATCCCCTTCCGATGTTTTGGGGCCGCAGGCCGCCAGCAGAACAGTCAGGAGGATAACCGTGGGAAGTTCCGCTTTCCGTGACTTCTTCCTCCCCATTAGCTTTCTTATCTTCATGTTCAGTAATCCTCTCTTTCATATACTTCGAAATCAAAGACTTCACAGCCGGTGAAGCTGATTTTATCATTGGTAATCTTTTCTCCTTCGTTTTGCAGTTTTTCCTGCATTTCCTGCTGTGTGGCATCTTTTATCCCATCCGATTCCAGCATATCCCGGGCCGCCTGCATGACTTTCTGAAGAAATGCATCTCTTTCCCCTACCGTAAGATTATCCTGATCCAGGATACGGTAGGTGAATTCATAATCCATCCAGATCTGTCCGGCTTCCACGCTGTCCCCGAACACATCCGCCATGGTTACCAGCTCCGCCGTGGCTGAAAAGCTGGGATCCTTTCTCACTCCGGAATAAACCTCATCCACACGGCTTTGGTATTCTTCCCGGGAAGCCGGTATGGTATTGCGCAGGTACCCTGCATTGGGGTCCGTGACGGGCAGATTGGACACCACGGAATCATAAAGATAATAAAGGGCTCCGTCTTCAGCGTCATCCTCTTCCATAATCTTGTTTATGGTACGGTTGAATTCCGCTATCGACATTTTTTCATAGGCTTCGGGTTTGACAGCGCTAATCAGCTGATTATACTGCTCCTGCGTATATCCGTCCATATACCCTTCTTCTTTCCAGGAATCCTTTACATCCCATACATAATCCATTCCGGCAGGCAGCGCTTTCTCTTCGCCGTCTCCTTCCTCCCCCTCTTCTCCGTTGTTTTTCACCAACTGGTTTTCCTCAAGATTCCGACGGACCGATCCGGCTTGTTTTTCCATCGCCGAAGTGGCGAACAGAATCACAACCGCACATACGATCACCAGGGCGCATACAATGCCTGCAACCGTCCGTTTCTTGGCCTTCATGATAGCATCGATCCGCTCCTTCAGGGCATTCTTGCTGAAGCTGGAGGAAAGAGGGGTCAGGTAGGTGCGCTTTTCTTCCATTTCCAGAAGCGCCAGGGCATAGGAAGGGCAGGACTGGATTCCATACTGGCGGATTACCGCCTCATCACAGGCCAGCTCCAGATCCCGGTTGGACAGAATATACATGACCCAGACCAGGGGATTGAACCAATGGACACACAGCATGGCCGCAAGCAGCCACTTCGTAAGGGCATCAAACCGGCGGATATGGGACATTTCATGGGCCAATATGAACCCCATGGTCTCTTCGTCCCTCCAGTCCGCATCCGCGGGCAGCAGGATTACCGGCCAAAGAATCCCATAGGTAAGAGGCGACTCTATTCTGTCCGAACAGCGTACCTGTACCGGCCTGCGCAGCCGGTGTTCCTCTATCCATTCTTTGGCAAAGGGGTGTTCCACAGGCAGGGAGGCGGCATATATCCGGCGCCCCCGCAGATGCATGACCAGAATAGCAAGTGCCAGCAGGGCAGCGCCCCCTGTCCAAAGCAGCAGCCAGGGTGACAGAGCCGACGCTGAAGCGGCCTGCGCCGCATTCTCCGAAAGAAGCAGGCCGGGACGCCGCCAATTCTGACCGGCTCCCCGGATAGCCCCCTGCCCCACTGCAGTATAAACACTCACCGGGGAAGGAATGCGCACCGGCAGAATCAGACAGAAGAAAGCCGCTCCCCACAATGCCAGAAAAGCTGTCTTCGGCAGCCGGTTCACTGCCAGCGCCCTCACTATAATAATTACCCCTATCATCACTGCACCGCTTATACTCATTTCAAGCAACGTTTGCATATTATCCTCCTTATGTGACTATGGTGTT
This sequence comes from Eisenbergiella sp. OF01-20, assembly GCF_003478085.1. Taxonomy (NCBI): domain Bacteria; kingdom Bacillati; phylum Bacillota; class Clostridia; order Lachnospirales; family Lachnospiraceae; genus Eisenbergiella; species Eisenbergiella sp. OF01-20. Next base: position 6,536 of record NZ_QUES01000011.1, read on the forward strand.
GCTGTTTATTTCCGCGGGCAACGAGCCAAACGGATGCACTCGCATAGAACCGAAGGTCCTATTATCCGCTTGGCGACTGCCGCGAGGGTCAAATCCCCATACACATTAGTGTATTGCGCTTGCTGCGTAACAAGTTTTATGCCCTGTCAGCTCACTGTGGGGTATTTGACTTCCAATTTTTAATCCGTTCCTTCATTCGTGTGATCTCATCCTGTGACAGCCGTTTGCTTCCCAGCAGGGATGCGACAAGCAAGTCCGCTGATCCTTCGAAATTACGCTGTATCAGCTCTTCCGTTTCCTGTTCCTGCACGCGTTCCCTGCTTATCAGCGGGTGGCAGATGAAACCCGGCTCCCGTCTTTCAACGGCTTCCTTTTCCACACATTTGCGGATGATGGTATAGGTGGTGGTTTTACTCCAGCCCACCTTTTTATTGAGCCGCTCCGCAATCTCCTTTGCACTCAGCTCCCCTTCGTCCCATAAGCATTCCATTACCCGCCGCTCCGAATCAAATAATTTACCAATCATATCTTCAACCTCCATTTTACTCCAGTAGAATATGATATCATTCTACTCCAGTAAAACAGAAGTGTCAATAGGATAATAAAAAATAGCTTTACAGACGACGGCGGGAAACCAATCCGTCCCCGCCGTCGTCTGTAAAGCTATTTACTTTCCCATGCCTCATTCACAATGGCCAGCAGCCGTTCCGTTTGTTCCAAAGATATATGTTCTGCAAGCCTTGCCCCTGCAATAACAGGCATCCAGGCCGGCATAGCTGCCTGGCTCGTTGCTCGCGGGAATAAAGCGCTGCCAGTTCCGCCCTCTACTCCTCAATCCCGCTGTAATTCATTTTCACGTTGATATCCTGATTATAGTTTCCAAAGGACTTTCCAAAAATAGTCAGGCCCCCCACATGGGCGGAGTCCTCATCCACTGCCAAACGCAGCCGCAATGTACTCTTATAATCCAAATGCAGCTGCCGGATATCCACGTTGGAAATCTTCAGGCCATCGATAAAGGTGCCTTTGCTATTCACCACCAGGAGTTTGAGCATACCATACTGGTTCCAGTTGGGATACCACCAGTCGGGGGTAAAAAGCCCCCGCACATCGCCGAAATCACCCGGCGATGTCCACTTTCCCAGAAGCACACCGTTCAGGTAAAAGCTGATATCCGAAGGCCAGTTGTCATTCACGCCCGGCGCTTCGCTTCCCAGTTCCAGGGATATGGATATCTGATCGATTTTGTTGCCGGAGGGGATGAAATTAGGGATGATATATTCCACATACCCTCTGGTAAACCAGAGGATTTCCGCATTATACCGGTCCGGGTGGGCAAAATACCGGGTATCGTCCACCGCCCCAATCAGTGCGGAGGAGGTTGCCATCCCGCAGGTGGGGTAAACCTCGTAGCCGGCAAAATGGCCCACTTTCAGATCGGTGTCGTAAATATTCTTTTCTTCCTCCCGGCTGTTCACCTCAATCAGAATCTTATCCAGCGCCACGGCGCATTTTTTCTGGTTGCCATGCCCCGCGGACTCGCTGGTAACGGTGATTATCCCGCTGTCCTCCAGCTTTTTGATATGGCTGGTCAGCGCGCCGTTGGTAATCTTAAGCCGAGATGCCAGCTCGTTCATATTCATATCCTGGTTTTCCAGAAGGATTTTTATGATTTCTATTCGTATTTCGGAGCCTAAGGCCTTAAATACTTCAAGCCCCTCCTCCAACGCTTTTATATGCAGCATACTTATCCCCCAGATCCCTCTCTATCCCGGCGCATTGTGCATCTCTTCCAAAACCCGCCGTATGCCCTGTCACTCCTGCCACTTATCATAAGGACAGCCATTTTTTCTGATGACCGCCCGCAGCTCCACAAAACAGCCGCAGGCCCTGCACATTCCTTCCAGGAGCATATCACACTGCTTACAGACGGCGAGCCTTTCTTCATAAAGCCCGCCGTCCGCTTTGATATCCTCATCCAGACCGGTAATATAATCGTGCAGGTTTTGAAAATAAGCGTCTTGATCCATCTCCCTGAGAAGACATTTCAGACAATGCTTTTTTCCTTCTGCTTCCATCGCTTCTCCTGTCTGTATCTGTAAATTACCGGGAAAGCGCCGCTTCCACAGTAGGGATAGCCATTCGGCCCGGCTTCTTTCATGTATGGTGTTACCCGGCGGACCGGGCATGGGGTTACTGTACGCGCACCAAAACCACGCTGGAAGCCGGGATAACAAATTTCAGCCCCTTTTCCGTCAGTTCATATGCGGTGAATTCTTCTTCCTTCACCCGTTCCGGATCCTCAAAGGTGTTATAGGCGTCCATTTTCTGTGTAAGGATGCTGGCAGTTACGCGGGAAGGAGAAAGCTCTGCAAAGCTGACTTCCACTTCGCTGTCCCCCGTAACGGACAGGTTATTCAGGGTCAGATTAACGGTTCCGTCCGCAGAAACGGATACCGATTCATGCAGGGAAGGTACGCGGTACTGCTCCTCGCTGATTTCCTTTACGCCTTCCGCATAGCTTTCCACCAGATCCGCATCCTGATGGTATTTGTACATATGGAATACATGATAGGTAGGTGTTTTTATCATCTTGGGGCCTTCCGTCAGGATCACGGACTGAAGCACATTCACCATTTGGGCAATACAAGCCATTTTCACCCTGTCGCAGTGCTTGTTGAAAATATCCAGGGTAATTCCTGCGACCAGCGCGTCACGCATGGTATTCTGCTGATATAAAAAGCCCGGATTGGTGCCCGGCTCCACATCAAACCAGTCGCCCCACTCATCCACGATAAGGCCGATTTTCTTTTCCGGATCAAACTGATCCATGACAGCGCCGTGACGGTTCACCAGCTCTTCCATGTAAAGGGCCTTCGCCATGGTCTTGTACCAGGTCTTCTCGTCAAACTGTGTGGCGCTTCCCTTCTCCTCCCATCCGTCCGGATGCACATAATAATGCAGGGAAAGGCCGTTCATCAGGCGGGCGGGATCAGGAGAGCAGGTATCAAGCACTTTGTTTGTCCAGTTATAATCCGCCACATTGGGACCGCCGCATACTTTATAAATGGGGGCATCCTGATGATACTGGCGCACATAGGTCTGGTATCTGCGGTACAGGTTGGCATAGTATTCCGGTGTCATGTTTCCGCCGCAGCCCCAGTTTTCATTGCCCACGCCGAAGAAGTCAATTTTCCAGGGCTTCTCATGTCCATTCTGTTTTCTCAGATCTGCCATGGGGGAAACGCCTTCAAAGGTGATGTATTCCACCCATTCCGACATCTCCTGCACCGTACCGCTGCCCACATTACCGTTTACATAGGTCTTGCAGCCCAGCTGTTCGCAAAGTTCAAAAAATTCATGGGTGCCGAAGCTGTTGTCTTCCACAACGCCGCCCCAATGGGTATTGATCATTTTTTTCCGGTTTTCTTTGGGACCGATGCCGTCCTTCCAGTGATATTCATCTGCAAAACAGCCGCCCGGCCAGCGCAGCACGGGAATCTGCATCTCCTTCAGCGCTTCCACCACATCCGTCCTCATGCCGTTTACATTGGGGATATCGGAATTTTCGCCCACATAAAGCCCCTCATAAATACAGCGTCCCAGATGCTCGCTGAAATGTCCGTAAATTTCCGGATTGATGTGTCCTTTTTTCTTCTTTTCATTGATAAAAATCTTGGCCATTTTTTGTCCGTCCCTCTCTTTTTTTTGTTATTTATGTTCTTGAAAACAACGGCTGTATGCGCTGCTTCCAGGTGTTTACCGGTAAGAAAAAACCGGTTTCCCTTCTTCGTTCCACCGTACCTTCATCAGCATCGTATGCCGGTTGGGGTTGTAGAGGGGATCCCCTTCTATAACCGCTTCTTTTCTGGCATGGTAGACGCAGATATCTCCGCCTTCCTCATCCGTGGTAAAGGAATTGTGCCCCGGGCCGTAAATCTCCAGCGTTTCATCGGAAGCGAGCACGGGGTATCTTTCCTTACTCCAGGAAGCGGGATCCAGAAGATCCGCATCCTCCGGCGCACTCAGCATCCCCATGCAGTAACAGGCCCCCGTGGCGCTTGCGGAATAGGTGAGGAAGATCCGGCCGTTCCGTTTGATGACGGCAGGGCCTTCATTGACCCAGAAATCCACCCTCTCCCAGTCATAATCCGGCGTGGTGAGCAATACCTGTACTGTCTCCAGGCGGTTCGGCGAAGCCATGCGGGCAATGTACAGATTGGAAATCATCTTTCCCACACCCACCTTTTCCGCCCATACATAATAACGGCTCCCTTTGTTCTCAAACACGGTGGCATCCAGGGAAAAAGCGCGGAAGGAAAATTCATCCCCGCCGGCACACTGCATTTTCCCCAGCTCCGTCCACGTTCCGGTTATGGGATCTTCATCGGCACATTCCAGCACAAAGGGCCGGATCGCCCAGATATCCTCCGCCTCTCCCGCGGCAAAATAAAGATACCATTTGCCATCCAGATAATGCAGCTCCGGCGCCCAGATATGTTCGGACATAACGCCGCTTTCATGCTTCCTCCATACGGTATTCTCCGCGGCATCCGCAAGACCGGCAAGGCTGTCCGCCCGGCGCAGGATGATTCTGTCATAGGCCGGTACGGATGCGGTGAAATAATACCTGCCGTCCGTATGGCGGTATATGTACGGATCCGCCCTCTGCATAATCCATGGCTCATTCCATTTCAGCTGTTCTTTCATTTTTATGCTCTCCCGTCTTTATTTTAGATATATTTAAAATAATTGACTTTATACTAAATTATATAATCTATGGGCGGATTTGGCAATACGGAAACAAAAAAAAACAGGCAATACGAACAGTAACCGTTACTGTTCACTCAGTACTGTGCATTTACTGCACAGTACGTGAGAAAGTGATGCAAGGGTGCATAAATCCCATCGCCGCAGACGATTTTAAATGGATTTATGCAGGTTACTGGTCACGGAGTGACCAGTGACCAGTAACCAGTTCAGGCGGTCCTCCGTAATCGGACAGACCGCCTGGCTGTGACATTCCCCGCCGTATTTATTCCCGTTTTAACAGCTGTTTGCCGTATGGGTTACCTGCTGAAAACAGGCTGTAAATGGAAGGAAATTATTATTCAAATTGCAGCATGAGCGAATCACATACCGCTCTATATCCTATTTCCTGATAAATATGATTTGATGTGGGATTCAATAAATCCGTATATAATACACATCTTTTGAAGCCTTTGTCTAATGCCATCCGGCTGATTTGAGCCACACATGAGGTGGCATAGCCTTTTCCCCGGTAGTAAGGAGGGGTATAGACAAACGCCACACCCACAGCCGTCTGCATTTCCCTTGTATATCCCGCCATAGAAACCGGTATCCCCTTGTCTTCCAGAATATAGAGCTTCTTAGTCGATAGCCGGTATTGATATGGTTCGGCATCCCGGGGAATGGACATTTGCGTTTGTCCGTAAACAGTTGCCGCATGGAATGCTTCCTCCCAAAACGGGAAAAAAGGCATGTCTTTTTCCTCCAGCAGCCGGACGGCACCAAATTGATTTATAGCCGGGTTTACCGCAGTCAGTTCATAAATCCGCTGGCTCATAGATGTTTTACAGGTCAATCCCCTGCAGGCGGTATATTTCGCAGCAAAATACTCTGCCAGTTTTTTTTCGGTGGTCACGCCGGGAATTTCATGGTTTTTCAGCCCGTCTATCAAACAATCCACCGCTTTGGGATCCACGATATTGTCCGTAGCATAAAGCGTGAGATTATGCGGAGGTGTCATCAGCGCGGTAAGCCGTATTCCGTCCGCATCCGAAACCGCTGCCATAAGCCAGTTCACCGGATCCCGCCAGTCTGTTTTATCTTTCCCTTCATGGCCGATAATGATGTTGCCGAGGGGAATCATATTCTGCGCTTCGTGGTGCATGAACACATCATAGGTATCCCTGTAAAACGTATGTACGTCTGTATACAAATGGAACTGCATTGCTATACCTCCCTCATTACACAAGATCACTCAAACTTCGTAGTTGCCCAATGGCCCTTCGCCCGCTGTTTGATTATATCATAAACAGCTATTCTTTTGTATGTTGAACCGGATTTAACAAGGGTAATTTATACTGTCACGCCATGTCATCCCGGAGTACATCAATAATATTTTCTTTTCTGATTTTGTCCACCGCATACAGCATGGTAATAAATACGATGAAGAATACGCCCAGCACACTGACCGCCATGCTGCTCCACGGGAAAACAAAGGAAACTTCCCCGCCGCCTTCCTGCATCCCCTTATAAATCAGGCAGGAAATGATTCCTGAAAGGGGCAGCCCCCAGGCAAATGTCCGCACGCCGTAAAGAATACATTCAAAACGCATCATCTTATTAAAATCCCGGTCGGACATTCCCACCGAACGGAGCATGGCAAGCTCCCGTCTGCGCAGCTTGATATTGGTGGAAATTGTGTTAAATACATTCGCAACCGCAATCAGCGATATCATTGCGATAAAAACCGCCGAGAACAGGTTGACTATAAACAGCATATTACGGTTTTGTTCCAATATTCCGTAAACATTATACAGACTATAATCCGCGGTGATACCGGCACTCTCAATTATTTCCTGCATCCGGGCCACGGAACCTCCTGCATTTTCCGATTCGAAGGTCATGCCCAGCTTTGTCGGTATGACCGTGGCATCTAAAACGTCAAACTGCGGCTTCATCCCGTAAGGAGCGATTACCAGAAGCTCATATCCCGGCCACTCCCCCGGATCTGTGGGCAGCAGATCCGGATAGTCCTTAACAAAGGAGGTCCGGATTGTTTTCGTCTGCATGCCGTCTATGGATCGGATCGTGAATTCCATAGGTTCTTCCTGCGTATACCAGTATCCGGGCAATATTCCTGCAATAATCATGCTATCCTCCAGCCCGGTATACTCCGCGGCGGACAGACCGAGGCCTGCAAGCAGGTCCTGATACACTTTATCCTCCACAAACTGAATATCCAGCTTCACTTCCATCGTTCCGCTTTCTCCGTCATATCCTGCCGGGCCGCCGAATTCCTCCAGGAAATGATCGGATAACTCATTTACATCAAGCCGGCAGGAATATGTGGAAAGTGCCTGACAGGAGCTTTTCGTGACAGAGACAGCCGTTTTCATTTCCTCATAAAGCCGGAAAAACTCGCTTTCCTCCATATCCCTCGTATAGAAGCAGATATCATAATCCTCAACCACCTCCGCTGAGCTTTCCGCGATCTGGTTCAGATATGTCCCAAAGGAGCCTGCCGCCACAAACAGCACCACGCTTAACGTAAGCGACAGGACAATACTGCGGTAGCGCCGCTTGTTCCGCTTGAAATTTTTTAACGCGAGCATTTCCTCCAGGCCGTAAAAATGTCTCGCAAACCAGGAAGTCCTAACCGCCTTCGCTTCCACCCTGACCTCGTTCGTCTGACGGATGCACTCCATCACAGGCATACCGGCCGCCTTTTTTGCCGGGAGATACGCTGAAATCAGAATGGTGATCATGCTGATAACCACCGCAGCCGCAATCGCCGGCGCAGATACCACCAAAGTAAGCGGAACATTGTCATACATGATATTGGCAAAATTCTTTGCCACAAGGGAGAGCACAAGCCGGATACTCGGTAACCCGATCAGAATCCCCAGCGGAATGCCGATGATACCGATGCAGAACCCTTCAAAAAGCACGGAATTGCGCAGCTGCTTTTCCGTAGCCCCCACCGACATGAGTATACCGAACTGATGTGTCCGTTCATTTAATGAAATATGGAACGAATTATAAATCAGGAACACCGATCCCAGCATGACAAGGGCTATCAAAATACCGCCTATGGTGTACAAAAGCGCCATGAGCAGCTTTTCGCCCGACAGCCCCATAAAACGCAGCACATCATCGTTCAGGACATATCCCCCGCCGTCCGTCAGGCCGGATGCATAGGAATGGACCTGATACGGATTCTTCAAAGTGATAAATACGGTAAGGCTGTCCGGGTCCGTCTCATCCGCTGCCGTGATCAGGGTATATCCCGGTGCCATATATTCCTCGACAGCCGGCCGCTGGCAGATCCCCACAACCGTATATTCTTTTTCTGCCAGGGGCACAAGCGTTTCTTCCCCGGAACGGTACGGATCATGCTGGCTGAGCTTGCTCTCCCCGCTCATACGGTTTCCCACCGCGAGCGGAAGCACATCGCCCACGGATATCTTCACGCCCCCGTTGGCCGCAATATGTGCCGGTATCACCACCTCGCTGCTGGTTTCCGGCAGCCTTCCGGAAAGCATTTTCAGAGGCAGCTCCTCCAAAGCCTCCCTGTCCCATCCGGTCACAAACAAATAGGGCTTGTCGGGATTTTGTCCGCCTTCCAGCGCCGCATACCCGATGTTGCGCAGCACAGCCGCATGTTCCACCCGGCTGTCCGCCTCCTGTTTTGACACGAATGAAGAATCCGCAGCGGGAACCTGGACATGCCATCCGCCATATTTGGCGACCGCCCCCTTTATCATATAATTCTGCAATGATACCGCAAAGGTTGCGACCGCCGTTACCAGGGCCGCCGACAGCGCCACGCCGATAATGGTAACAAACGTTTGTGTACGGTTTTTCCGCAGTCCCTGCAGAGCAACTTTATTAAAAATATTCATTATCGCGCCACCTGCCTCTCGTCCCTTATCACTTTCCCGTCCGCAATCGTAATAATACGGTCTGCCTGCAAAGCTATTTTCTCATCATGCGTGACCATAAGCAAGGTCTGGTTAAATTTTTTATGGCTTTCCTTTAACAGCCGGATGATTTCTTCCCCGTTCCGGCTGTCCAGACTTCCGGTGGGTTCATCCGCAAGGCAGACCTGCGGCGCATTCATCAAAGCCCGCCCGATCGCCACACGCTGCTGCTGCCCTCCGGACAGCTGATTCGGCAGATGCGTCCTTCTCTCCTGCAGGCCCAGCAGATCCAGCAGTTCATTCAGCCTTTCCTTATCCACCTTCCGTTTATCCATCAGAATCGGCAGCGTGATATTCTCCTCCACATTTAAAGTCGGGATCAGATTATGAAACTGATAAATCAGCCCCACCTTCCGTCTCCGGAAAACCGCAAGCGCTTCATGATCTCCCGCATACACATCTTCCCCGTCCAGGAAAACCTTTCCTCCCGAAGGCACATCCACCCCTGCAATCACATGCAGCAATGTAGATTTCCCCGATCCCGAGGATCCGATAATCGCCGTAAAATCCCCCTTGTCAATCGTGAGGGAAACATGATTAAGCGCTTTAACCTGATTCTCTCCCTTACCATATACCTTGGACAAATTAACAACCTTTAAAAATTCCATTATATGAGCCTCCTATCGTTCTTTTCGTTATCTCATATAATAGAACCGCATCCTTACATCTGCGTGACTTTTGGGTGAGAGATCCGTCACATTCCCCCTCTCTGTTTAAAAAGAGGAAAGCATCTGCGCTTTCCCCTTTTTCCTATCTCAGTGCAAATCCCTCACTGTCAAACATTTCCTTCATATTACACAGACAAAACGGATGCCCCTCCGGATCAAACATCACTCTCCACCCGTCCGAAAACTGCTTCTCCGCGATCACCGCTCCGCAGGCAAGCGCATGCGCCACCGCTTGTTCCAGATCATTCACCGCAAAGTCCAAATGGGCCATCTGCTGCTGCGCTCCGGATTCTTCCGGCCACACGGGAGGCACATATGCAGGGTTGCGCTGAAACAGGATGCCCGGATACGCCCCCTGCGCCGCTCCCGGTACCCCCACGCATGCCCAGTCCTCATCATGGTACGGGATTTCCCACTTGAGCAGTTTCGCATAAAATTGTGCCAATTCGTATGGCTCCCTGCAGTCTGCCGTGAATGCGTACATTTTGATTTTTAGTTCCTTTTCTGCCATAATACCGCCTCCCTCTGATTCTCCCAGCCCCATTCCTGTTATTTATCCGCGCAGACTATTTGGCTGTGGGTCTGCCAAACAAGCCTTTTTTATACGGTACCATACAAAAGGAAAAAATACTATCATACTGTCTGAAACAGAAAAACGAGTACTATCAAGAGAAGAAGGATACCCAGCAGAGGCAGCAGCATTCCCGGGCGGAATGCTTTTGCCCCGCCCTGTTCCTTTTCAGGTTCCAACAGCATCCCCCAGGGGCTGTAGGGGCTTAGGGGCCATTGCAGATAAGGGATATTTTCCCCGCCGATAGACCCAAGGAACTGGTTCCAGTCCCTTTCCAGTTCCTTTTTCCCTTTTTCCCAATCCTGGCCGGCATCCTCCGCTCCCGTCAGGGCGGAAAAGAAACCAGTGGACTGCCTGGCTTTTTTAACGGTACGGTTTTCCCTGTTTTCTGCGGTGCCATAAAATTCACCCGCCGCATATTTCAGCCCTTCTTCCAGTGTCCTGCCCGGCTCCTGTTCCTTCATAAACAACTGGATAACATGATAATAAACCCGGCGGACTCCTGACATGTCCGTTTTCCTTCCGTCATTTCCCCCGTCCGATCCCTGCCGGTCAAAGCGCTGGTTCATATAAACGTCAACGAGCCGCTGGAAGGCCTGCCGGATGTCCCGTGCCATATCCTGCCCCACTCCGGCATGCTCCGAATAAACCTGGGCCTTTACCATACTCTCCGCCAGCAAAAAACCGGCCAGCGCTTCATTGCCCCGAAGAGCCGGCAGCCTTTGGAACAAATCCCCTTTTCCTGTAAAATACGTGAGGAACCGTTCTGTCCGTTCCAAATCGGTTGCTGTATAATGCTTATTTTTCAGCTGGCGGACATCGGCCTGGGAATACAGCCTGATACAGGTCTGCTCTCTTTTGCGGATATGCTCCCGGTAGCCCGTTTCCGCCCGGATCCCCTTTCCTTCCCCTTTCCGGTAAAGCACACCCTCCGGAAATTCCTCCCGCTTTTGCGGGCCTTCCTGATAAATATCCCTCTCCGCGTTACCCCGATCTTTAGAAATAAGCACCGCATTATCACTGATCTGCTTTAAAAGCTGGAAGCGGAGGATATCGGCCGCCCCTTTCTCGCCGCAGCGGGACAGGAACGCCAAAAGAGCCGGATATCTGGCGGCGGACACCTTTCCTACCGCTTCCAGTAAAAGGGAATTCAGCTGCTTTGTATACAAAGCCTGCTCCTTTCCCGACAGCCCCTCAAAAAGTCCCTCCAGAAGTTGGTGGTAAACATCTTTCAGACAGGCAAGTTCCTGAGACAGCCCAAGAAACGGACGGTCCTGCCAGCCCTCCAGCATCTCCCAGGCTTCCCGGAAACGTTCCTCCGGCAGACCGTCCGCCCCCTCTTCCGTCCCATTTTGGCCCTCCGTCCCCCCCTGGCTGCGCAGCGCATCCCGGGAAAGCGCCGCTTCATCGGAACGTATCCCGTCCGCTTCCGTCTCCGTCCGGGCAGGCTGCGTTTTCGGAACCGGAGTTCCCGATCCGCCCATTTTTTCAAGCGCCTCATCCACCGCTTCTCCTGACGCTTTGATAAAATTTTTACCGATAGCCAGGGCCGCCTCTTTTTCCAAATCCGCAAGCTTCTCATTTCCGGAACCGGTAAGCCCGGTTTTCCGCTCCGTTTTCTCCGGATACTTTACAGGGAATATCTCCATAATGCCTCCCGCCTTCCTTTACCTCTTTTATCGGCAGGTTTTTCCGGAAGATAACCGCTGTGTACCTGTTCCGTCCTGCGGCTTTCTCAGAGTCCGGCCGTAAGCGCCTATCTTTCTACCAGGATTTCAGCTTTTTCATCCGGTAGCAATAGCTGGTAACCAGAATCACATCGGCTCCCACCCAGGCCAGTATCTCCGCATAAAATATCCCTTCCTCCCCCATCAGCAAGGGAAGCAGGATTGCGGTACCGGTGCGCATTGCAAATTCCGCGATTCCGGAAACCATGGGAAGCAGGGTGTCTCCCATCCCCTGAAGGGCGGATCGGGTCACATGCAGCACATAAAGGACAGGCAGAAATACACTCATGATTGCCAGATAATGATAAGCAATTCCCAGAGTCGCCGTCACATCCTCCGGTGAACCGGATATAAAGCAGCCCAGGATAGCCTTCCCGAAAAGAAGCATCGCCCCCGCAATGACGGCGGAGGTCACCATGGCTACAAGCAGAGCGGAGCGCATCCCCTTGCTGATCCGGCCGACTTTCTTTGCTCCCAGGTTCTGCCCCACATAGGTCACCATGGCATAGCCATAGGAGGTGGCGGCCACCTCCAGGATTCCGTACAGCTTATTGGTAGCCGTAAAGCCTGCGATAAAGAGGACGCCGAAGCCGTTCACCACAAACTGCACGATCATGCCGCCAACCGCGATTATGGCATTCTGGAAAGCCATGGGAAGGCCAAGCTTCATCAGATAAACACACAGGGACCGCTCCATCCGGAAATCCTCTTTGGAAAAAGCAAGCACCTCAACCCGCAGGATAGCGAACAGGCAGAAAATACCGGAACAGATCTGAGCGATGACCGTAGCCCCTGCCGCTCCCTGGATCCCCCAGTGAAAAACAAGGACAAATACCAAATCCAGGACCACGTTGATGACTGCCGCAACTATCATCGCATACAGAGGCGTTTTGCCGTCTCCCAGGGCACGGAGTATGGAAGCCAGGATATTATAAGCCATTACTACCGGAATTCCCAGAAACATGATCCGCAGATAAGCCAGCGAATCCTCTATGATGGAATCCGGTGTCTGCAGCAGTTCCAGCACCGGCCTCGCAAGAAGCTGGCTGAACGCCAGGAGCAGCACCGAAGTCCCAAGCGCCAGGAGAAGGGAATTCGCCACGGTTTTACGCAGCCTTTTATAGTCGCCCGCTCCGAATTCATGGGACATTTTTATGGAAAAGCCCTGGGTAAAGCCCTGGATCGTACCCAGAATCATCCAGTTCAGCCAGTCGGCAGCCCCCAGTGCCGCAAGCGCCCCGACACCCAGCGCCTGTCCCACCACCATCGTATCCACAACGGTATAGAACTGCTGAAATACATTTCCGATCATCAGCGGCAAAGAAAAAGCCAGGATAAGTTTTAACGGTTTTCCCTCCGTCATGTTCTGAATACGTGCTGCCATTCGCCACTCCAACCTTTCTGTCTGTTTTGAATTGTTCATTCATAACCTTACTGTTCACTCCGTGACCAGTAACATGCATAAATCCATTTAAAATCGCCTGCGGCGATAGGATTTATGCACTCTTGAATCACTTTCTCACGTACTGTGCAGTAAATGCACAGTACTGAGTGAACAGTAACTTAATAACCGTTCCATGCAAAAGGAAACCTGCACCGCCTTTACAAAGGCCGCATGCAAGTTTATAATCACACTATATCAGAAAATACAGGAAAACAAAAGAGGCGGATTTATGGTTCAGGAAAATACGGTAAATGATTTTTCCAAGGGGAGTGTGGTTAAAAATATACTTACCCTGGCACTGCCCATGACATTAGCCCAGCTAATCAATATCCTTTATAATATTGTAGACCGGATGTATATCGGACGTATTCCGGAGCATGCCACGCTGTCGCTCACCGGCCTTGGCCTGTCCATGCCCATTATAACGGTGATCATTGCCTTTGCCAACCTGTTCGGCGTGGGGGGTGCCCCGCTCTGCTCCATAGCCAGGGGGAAAGGGGATATCAAAGGGGCTGAAAGTATCGTTGGCAATGCTTTTACGATGCTTTTGGTCACCGGAGTCCTGCTGACCGCGGCGGGACTATTCTTCAGGAAACCCCTGCTGTATGCTTTCGGGGCGAGTGAAGCCACTTTTCCCTATGCCGACAGTTATCTTTCCATTTATCTGCTGGGAAGCACCTTTGTGACCGTCAGCCTGGGAATGAACAGTTATATTAATGCCCAGGGTTTTGCACGGATGGGTATGGTTACGACGCTCATAGGGGCGGTTCTCAATATCCTTTTGGATCCTCTTTTTATCTTTACTCTGGATATGGGAATCCGGGGCGCGGCCATTGCCACGGTGATATCCCAGCTGGCCTCCGCCCTATGGACGTTGCATTTCCTCACAAGTCCCAAGGCCATCCTTCGCATCCGCCTTTCCTGCATGCGGCCCTGCCTGAAAACCATCCGGGATATCACGGCACTGGGGCTTTCCAATTTTATGATGGCAATTACCAACAGTATCGTCCAGGTGGTCTGCAACGCCACCCTTTCTATATATGGAGGGGATTTGTATGTAGGGGTTATGACAGTGATTAACTCCATCCGTGAAATCGTTTCCATGCCGGTTTCCGGTGTGACAAACGGTTCCCAGCCGGTTATCAGCTTTAATTACGGCGCGGAAAAATATGACCGGATTAAGACCGCTATCCGTTTTATGGCGGTCAGCTGTATTGCCTATACCACCGCTGTCTGGGGAATCCTGCATTTATTTCCCGTTTTTTTCATCCATATCTTTAACACACAGGCCGATCTGGTGGAAGCGGCGGTTCCCTCCATGCAGATTTATTATTTCGGCTTTTTCATGATGTCTCTTCAGTTTTCCGGGCAGACGGTCTTCCAGGCTTTGGGAAAAGCAAAATATGCCATCTTTTTTTCCATTCTCCGCAAAGTTGTTATTGTGGCCCCTCTCACCATCCTTCTGCCCAGATGGATCTCGCCTTCCGTGAACGGTGTCTTTCTTGCGGAGCCTGTATCCAATTTTATCGGAGGCACCGCCTGCTTTGTTACCATGCTGATTGTTGTGGGCAGGGAATTAAAAACCGCACAGAACAAGCAGATCGATACGGCCGTCTGAACTGTTGCGACCTGTTTGCATTATTACCATTCAAAGGTAAATTTAATGTTGCAGGATTGATAATAACATGCTAAAGTAAATATAAGCATAATTTTCTATGAATCCTGGCGTAAGCCGTCTTATTTCTATTCTCTATTCAGAAACTCTATGCTTACCATCCAAACGAAACAGGCAGGAGTTGCTGGACAGAAGCGGTTTACGCACATTCTTTCAGACAGCTTTCTGCCGCAATTGCAGAAAGGAGCTGTCTATGAAAGAAAAACATTCCAGGGAAGAATACCCTTCCACGGAAGAAAAGGAACTGCATGTGGTGAGGAACCACAAGGATACGGTATTCCGTTTACTGTATCAAAACAGGGAAAAACTGTTGGAACTATACAACGCACTGAACGGAACCGCTTATGAGGACTCCGGCGCTGTGGAAATCTGTACGCTGGAAAACGCGATTTATATGGAGGTAAAGAATGATGTTTCCTTCCTGTTTGATTCACAAATGAGTCTGTACGAACATCAGTCCACCTTCAACCCGAACATGCCGCTGCGGGATCTCTTTTATATCGCCAGGCAATTGGAGAAGTATACGCTGGGAAAGAGCCTGTATTCCAGCAAGTTACGGAAAATCCCCGTTCCCCGGTTTGTCGTGTTTTATAACGGGACGCAGGATCAGCCGGAAAGCCGGATA
>NZ_QUES01000011.1:21984-173120 GCF_003478085.1 Eisenbergiella sp. OF01-20
AGCCGGATACTGAAGCTGTCCGATGCGTTTGAAAAGAAGGTCCCATCCCCCGAGCTGGAAGTAAAGGTAACGATGCTTAATATTAATCTGGGGAAAAACCGGGAGCTGATGGAGAAGTGCAGAACCCTTAGGGAATACTGTATGTTTGTGGAGCGTATCCGGGGATACGCCAAAGAGTTGGAGATTGCGGACGCCGTGGAGCGGGCGGTGACAGAATGTATCCGGGAAGATATTCTTGCGGATTTTTTATCCGCACAGAGGGCGGAGGTTATAGCCATGTCAATCTTTGAATATAACAAAGAAGAAGAAATGAAGAAAATCCGGGCCGACGAATTCAGTATTGGAAAAGATGCGGGAAAAGCGGAAGGAAAGGCAGAAGATGTGCTTGATCTGCTGGAGGATCTGGGTGAAATTCCGGTTGGGCTGCGGGAGAAAATCCTTTCGGAAACCGACCTTGCGCTTTTGAATCAGTGGCATAAGCAGGCGGCTAAAGCAGGAACTATACGGGAATTCATAGAAAAGGCAGGATTGCCTGACATCCTCTGAATTTTTTTGTAATTTCGTGCTTCCGGCATATGCCCTGTCTTACGGTCTGCGCAGTAAATGCGCAGACCTGCCTGAACTGTTGCGGATTGTAACCTTAAAAATATTTTTTTACCAAACCCCTATTGACATTTATTGCTGTATCGGGTAAAATATAGAACGTTGCCGGAGTTAATCCGTAACGTGATGTGCGCGTAGCTCAGCTGGATAGAGCGTCTGACTACGGATCAGAAGGCCGGGAGTTCGAATCTTCTCGCGCACGCTGACAGAGAATGCTGCAGAATGGTTATTTATCATTTTGCAGTATTTTTTTACCTCCGGAAGCCGTCTGGCTTCCGGAGGTTCTTTTTTTACAACCGTTCAGACAGGTCTGCGCATTCACTGCGCAGAGCGTTAAAAGCGCGGCGGGTCAGGGCATCCGTTGTTTTTCCTTAATACAAACCGTTGCTGTATACATTGGATGCATTGGAAACCGCCATCAGGAGATCCACCGCTTCTACCGGACCCGCTGCATGGAAACGGCTGGTAATGGGATCCATCATTTCCACTCCCGGAATGGAGGCGGCGGCAAGGGCAAAACCGGGGAATTTATAAGTGATTTCCACATCAACTTCCTCCAGCTTTACCGGCGGTATCTCCCGGCAGCATTTCACCATTCTTTCCGTCGTTTCTTTGATGCTGCGGGTGACAGTCTCAGGATGCAGACAATTGGCGCAGCTCCGGTTTATCGCATTCTTTGTGGTAACATAGCCGATAGCCGGATTCCATTCCTTCACTTCTTCCTGCAGGCAGTCATCACCGGATACCAGGATGACAGGCACCCCATAGGCGCCCGCCAAAGCGGCATTTATGGCAAATTCGCCGGCCGGCTTTCCGTTATAGCTGACATTGAAAAAAACGCCGCCGCTGATTGTGTGTGCCAGCACACCGCCCGTCCCGCTGCGGCTGTGGTAGCCCACAAACACCGCGGCATCGAAACTGCCGTCCAGTCCGCACATCATCATCTGGGGTTTGGGATAGCCGGAAATCAGCCGGGCCGCCGGATGGATATCCTCAATACACAGGTTGCGCATCGTACCGTGGGCATCATTTACCACGATTTCATCCGCGCCGGCCAGCAGGGCTCCCTCAATGGCTGCATTCACATCACCGGCCATAAGCTTCCTCGCCCTTTCGTACTCCTCCCTACCAGGAGCAAGTGCCTTTTCAAGGCACTGGGAAGTTTTTATGGGTGATACCGGTTATTCCTTCCATATCCGCAGAAATATAAATCTTCATAGCACATATCCCGCCTTTCTTTTTTTATGCATCCGGATTACTCTTTCCCGTAGATCCGGTGCTGTGTCTCTTTCCCATCCTTCCAGGAGATATCCACGCATTTTCTTCCCTTGATGCACAGCCCCTTCACATAGCCTTCCTGAAACTGCCGGGGAAGCGCCGGCAGCAGCGACACACTGCCTCCCCTGTCCTGTACCAGCATATTGGCAATCCCTGCGGTACCGCCGAAGTTGCCGTCTATCTGGAACGGCGGATGGGCATCCCACAGGTTGGGATAGGTGGAACGGGTGAGCAGGGTACGCAGGTATTCATAGGCTTTCTCTCCATCCCGGAGTACGGCAAACAGATTAATGATCCAGGCACAGCTCCACCCGGTATGGCCGCCGCCGTTTTCCAGCCGGTGCATAAGGGATACCCGGCAGGCTTCCGTAAGCTTTTCATCCCCGGCAAACAGCTCCGAAGGGAATAAACCGTATAGGTGGGATGCATGGCGGTGCCCGGGCTCCGGCTCTTCGTATTCTTCATGCCATTCCAGAAGCTGTCCGAAGCTTCCCGTACGGAAAGGGGCAAGGCGGGGCAGCTTCTCCCGGATTTCGTGGTAAAGCGCATCCTGGATGCCGAGGATCTCACATACTTTACAGTAATGGGTAAACACCTCTTTTACGATTGCCATATCCATGGAGGACGCATAGGTTACACCGGTGGTCCGCCCGTCCGGTAGACGGAACTGGTTTTCCGGAGAGGTGGAAGGGCAGGTTACCCATTCCCCCTGGTATTCCACCAGCCAGTCATTGAGAAAGAGCGCAGATTCCCGGATGACGGGGGCTGCCGTATCCCTAAGATAATCCTCATCCCCGCTGTATTCATAGGCCCGGAAAATTTCCTGGGTCAGCCAGGCTCCGCCCATGGGCCAGAAAGCCCAGTTTACACAGCCGTCTCCTCCTGCCGTTTCTCCGGGGAGCAGGCCCACAGGGCTGGTGTTCCCCCAGTAATCCACATTATGGTGGGCTACGCTTCCTCTGCAATGATAATTGACTGCAGCTGTTTTCTTTCCTTCCCCGCACACCTTTTCCACAAAACGGATATACGGCTCCAGACATTCCTCCAGGTTACAGCTCAGGGCATGCCAATAATTCATCTGGGTATTGATATTAATGGTCCAGTTGCTGCTCCAGGGCGCACGCAGCTCCCAGCTCCAGATTCCCTGCAGATTGGCAGGCAGGCTCCCTTTCCGGGAGGACGCAATGAGCAGGTATCTCCCATATTGGAAATACAGGGCGTAAAGTCCGTTATCCGTTTCCCCTTTCTTCAACCGCTCCAGACGTTCGTCCGTGGGAAGCGCTTTCTGTTCTCCCAGATACAGCTCCACTTTATCATAAATCTTGCGGTAATCCCGGATATGCTCTTCCTTCAGGGTTTCATAATCTGCATTTTCCCCTGCTGTCTCCCGCTTCATAGCAGAAAGCATCAGTACGCAGCGGGAGGCTTCCGCGATATGGAGCTTGTCTCCCTCTTCTGTGATACGGCCGTCGCAGTCCAGCACACGGACCGCCGCCTCCACATGCATTCCCCGGGTTCCCTGGATGACGGAATTCTCCCGCAGGGGGACATAAGAGGGATCCACATGCTCCGGGCACTGTCCCGTAATCTGCAGCGCACGGTTTTCCGCCTTCACCGAAACGCACAGCCGGGAGTCAAAGGATGCAGTAAAACCCAGGATCGGTTTGTCCGCCGTAAGCCGGACAAAAATAGCCTTTGCCGGGTAGCTGGCAAAATATTCCCGTTCATATTTCACTCCGCCGCAGGTGTAGGAAACCCGGGCCACCGCACGTTCCAGATCCAGCTCCCTCCTGTATGCCTCTGCGTTTTCCCCACCGCCGCCTTCCCGGGCAAACTGCAGCAGCAGATTCCCCAGGGGCAGATAGGACTCGTTGTATTCTCCAAGCATATTATTTTGAATCAGCCGTTCCGCTTCCTTGTTTTTCCCGGAAAAAACAAGCCTGCGCACTTCCTCCAGGCAGGCCGCGGCCTTTTCGTTATTCTTATCCTGATAATAGCCCGACCACAGGCTTTCTTCATTCAGTCCCAGGACTTCCTCCCCGACGCCTCCCATAATCATGGCCCCGAAGCTGCCGTTTCCGATAGGCAGGCTCTCTTCCTGGCACCGGGCGCTTTTTTGATACCAAAGCAGCATATCCTTCATTTTTTTCCTCTCTTTCCTTAGGAGCTGTCACGGCAGTTTCCTAACCACAGGGCGGCGGCACAAGGGGCCGTGAACAGCAATAAAACCTTACTTGTTCAGACACGCAGAATTTCCATCAGCTCTTCCCTGGTAAAGGAGGCCGTTCCCATTTCCTCTCCTCCCAGAATCTGGTCTGCCAGCTCTTTCTTTTTCTCCTGAAGCTCCACGATCTTTTCTTCTATCGTCCCTTTGGCAATCAGCTTGTATACCGTCACCACATTCTTCTGGCCGATGCGGTGCGCCCGATCGGTGGCCTGGTTCTGGACCGCCGCATTCCACCAGGGATCAAAGTGGATGACAATATCCGCCGCCGTCAGATTCAGCCCGGTTCCCCCCGCCTTCAGAGATATGCAGAACACCTGGGTTTCATCTTTGTTAAAGCGTTCCACCAGCTCCATTCGTTTCAGCTTCGGGGTACTTCCGTCCAGGGCATAAAAGCTGATTTTCTCCTGAAGCAGCCCCTGTTTCAGCCGTTCCAGCATGGAGGTGAACTGGGAAAAAAGCAGGATTTTATGTCCGCCCTCCGCCGCATTGCGTATCAGCTCCATGCAAAGCCGGGTCTTGGCCGAGTCTCCCGCATAGCCTTCAAACAACAGGGCCGGATCGCAGCAGATCTGCCGCAGCTTGGTAAGCTCTGCCAGCACCTGGATCTGCGCGCCGGCAAATTCCTGCTCCGTCTGTTTGGAAAGGATTGCCAGAAGCCGCTGTACATGGGCATCATACAGGCTGCTTTGCTCCCCTTCCAGAACAGCCACCATATGTTTCTCGATTTTATCCGGCAGATCCGTGAGCACATCCTTTTTCAGCCTCCGAAGGACAAAGGGACGGATCATCCGGTGCAGGCGCGCCGCCGTCTCTTCCTCCCTTCCGGTCACAATGGGAGTTTCCAGCTCCTCCCGGAAACGGCTGTAGGAAAAAAGGAATCCCGGCATGAGGAAATCGAAAATACTCCAAAGCTCGCTGAGACGGTTTTCCACCGGCGTACCGGTGAGGGCCAGCCGAAAGTCCGCGGTGATCTGTTTTACCGCCCTGGATGCCTGGGTGGCATGGTTTTTGATAAACTGGGCCTCATCTATTACCTCACAGGCAAAGCTTACTTTTTCATAAAGCAGGACATCCCGCCGCAGAAGGTCATAAGAGGTGATTATCACGCCCTTTCCGTCCTTCTCTGCCCTTCGCAGGAGAGCCTCCCGTTCCCCGGCATTTCCGGCGGCCGTGTACACGGGAAGGGCCGGGGAAAAACGTTCCAGCTCGCTTTTCCAGTTATAAACAAGGGAAGCGGGGCACACGATCAGCCAGGGCTTTCCCGGTTTTCCCCCGCTTTCCTTCCATTCCGAAAGGAGGAAGGCTATGACCTGCAGGGTTTTCCCTAGCCCCATATCGTCTGCCAGAATGCCGCCGAAACCGTTGGCTTTCAGGGTTTTAATCCATAAAAAGCCCTGCTTCTGGTATCCCCGGAGAATGCTGTCCAGTTCCTGCGGTATCTCAAAATCATTGTCCTCCACTGTTTTCATGTTCCGCACAAGGGAACGGAAGCTTTTATTTTTCTGCAGGGAAAGACTGCTGTTTTCCTTAAGGCTGTTGTCCAGATACATGGCACGGTAACGGGGAAGCTCCGCTCTGCCGTCCTTTATGGCAGAATCAGTTAACATAAGATCCTGTTTCAGCCTGCCCAGTGTGCGGAGGCCGTCATCACTCAGATCCACAAAGCTGCCGTTTTTCAGCCGGTAATATTTCTTGCGCCTGTCATATCTGGACAGGATATCAACCAGCTGATCCACCGGCATTTCTTCCGACTGCAGCGTGAGCTCCAGCAAATCCCCCTCCAGGGATACTCCTACATTCACATGGGGCGCAGGAAGCACACGCATGCCTCTGACCGCATCGGAAATATACACATCGCAAAGCTCCTGGAGCCGGGGAATCCCCTCCTGAAGAAACGTGAAAAGCCGATCTTCATCCGCTGAAATCACCATCTGATGCTTATCGGGATCATAAGCATTGAAAAAACCGCCCACCAGCCCCGCCATCTTCATCTCTCTGTGGGCGTCCCGCCGGTCCGCCAGATTGAAATTCTCGTAAAGATTGTGTTTTTCCTCCCCGTAGACCGAATACAGCTCACAGGTGAGCAGATCCCTCTGAGGCGCGTCCAGATAAATCTCAAATACAACTTCTTCCGGAAGGTATTCCTTTGGTACAAAATTCTGCATTTTCACGGAAAAATGCTCCCGGAGCACAGGAAGCATATCCCGGACAAAAGCCGGCAGCTCCCCCGCCGCCACATAAAGCCCGTTCTTTCCGAAGCTGTCCATATAGAGAAGGAATTCCCGTATCTCCTCGATCCGCTCCCTGTCCGCCTTCCAGATAATCCCGCCGTCAAAAAAACAGGCGTATCGTTTTCCGGTCATAAGGGACATGCGCTGCAGCTTTATGGAAATCCCGGCTTTGTCCCCATAGATTTCCAGAAGCCGTTCCGGTTCCCCTTCCCTGATTTCCCATTCACAGCTTTCCCCATCCTCCGTCATACCGGAAAGAGGGGCATTTTCAGCAGCTTCCAGGAAATCGTCCGCCAAATCCCCCGTAATGGTCAGCTCTCTTTTGTATACGGCAGACAGATAATTCCCCATATAGCTGCTGCCCTTGAGAAGCGTATACTGCAGGAACCGTACCATCGGCCTGCACTCCGGTGCAAACGCCTCGGGATGATGGTAGAATTCCAGTTCCTTTCCATAGTTCACCCGTTCATTGCGGGCAACCGCATTTACAAAATCCCCGATGTTTTTCAGCACATACATCCTTGTGATCCCTATCCGGAATTCCACCTTCATGACCCCTCCAACCAGTTGGAAAAAAGGTTCCAGCCGTACTTTTCCCAGGATTTCCTGCTGCATCAGGTTCACCTTGTCCCGCATCATATACTGCCCCAGTATTCCGTCAAAGCCATAGGTCGTGGCGCGGACGGAGGGAATCTGCGCCCTGCTCACGGGCACGGCCCCTGATACCGTCTTACCGGCCTTACGCATATCCAGATACGTAAGCAGGACAGCCGTGCAATGCTTACACAGCCCCGCATAATTATAAAAAGCAGGGCATTCACACTCGTATTCCAGAATCTCCCTGTAGTCTTCATCTATTTTAATTTTCACTTCATAAAGGTTTCCATGGCTGCCGTTCACACCGGCCTTCATAGAAACCACTTCGAAGCCGTCTTCTTTTTCCTTTGTCCAGTTAAGGTTTCGCACGGATCCTCTCCGGCTTAATTCTTCCCCTTTTTGAAAGGTGCCCTTATGACATTCCCGACGGATATCTGTCCGGTTAAGCATATTCTCGGTTTCCTCCGCTGTCCTTGTGTTTTTCCTGTCCGGTCCCGGTACAGGATGAACCGGGTTAATCATATCATTTTTCACGGGAAATATCTATAAAAAATGTATCACGGGAGGATTGATATTATGTTATGTTGCAGGCGGTATATAAAAAACACAAAAAATAGGTGTTCTCCGCAGTGAGAAACGGATATAATTGAGAGGCAGCCGAAGGCATAGGCGCAGGAGTTTTTTCCTGATGCCTTCAGTTAACCCGCGGGAATAAGGAGCGACGATTTCTATGGACGGCAGGATTTTGCTTGTGGATGATGAAAAGGATATTGTGGATCTGCTGGAAGAGGTTTTGGGGAAGGATGGGTTTTCATGTGTGGAGAAGGCATATTGCGGGATGGACGCCATCAGGATGTGCAGGGAATTTTGTCCGGATATTGTGATTCTGGATGTGATGCTTCCAGATCTGGACGGCCTGGAGGTTTGTAAGAAAATACGGGAATTTTCTTATTGTTCTGTTCTTTTCCTTTCTTCACGGAACGATGATATTGATAAAATCCTGGGACTGGCCTGCGGAGGGGATGATTACATTACCAAGCCCTTCAGCCCGCGGGAGGTGGTTTACCGTGTCAGGGCGCAGCTGAGGAGGCAGCAGTATCAGTCCGCTTCTTCCCGGGACACAGGTCTTCTGGCGGCAGGCCCGCTGACTCTGGACAGAGAAAGCGGACGTGCCTATAAGGAAGGGCGGGAACTGTGCCTGACAGGACGGGAATTTCTGCTGCTGGCCTGTCTGATGGAGCATGCGGACCGGATTCTCAGTAAGGAACAGCTTTATGAGCAGGTTTGGGGGGAATACAGCAGTATCTGTGACAATACGATAATGGTCCACATCCGGCATCTGCGTGAAAAGATAGAGGACACGCCCTCTGATCCACGGCAGCTTGTTACGGTAAAGGGACTGGGTTATAAGTTAAAGAAAAGGATGGGATAAGGCGAGATGAACAGCTCCGGTTACCGTACGGTTTTTCATATTTACCTGATTTTTTTCCTGTCGTTTACAGGGGCGCTGGCGGCGGCATTCGTACTATTTTTCCTGCTCTTTTCGCTGCGCAGGCCGGATGGGACTCTGGTAAGGAGTGACTGGCCCGCCGCGTTTACGGAACAGTTCCGGGAGCAGATCGTTATTTCGGACGGACAGCCGCAGCTGCGTCAGGCGGGAATGAGGCTATTGCAGGAAGAAGGCGTCGGGCTGCAGATCCTGGACGAATCCGGCCGGGAGCTTTACAGCTTCCGGAAGCCGGAGCAGGCGCCTGACATCTATTCTGCCCCGGATTTGCTGCTGCTTTCCGGAGAAGGACGGATACGGGAGGGGCAGGGCAGCTGTTTCGCCGCTTCGGTATCGGAAAACGGCAGGGACTATTGTTATCTCCTCCATTTTCCCATGAAAGTTTCCAAAACCACCATGTATCTGAACGGGCTGCGGTTCACCGGCGGAAAAACGGTTATCCTGACTGCTGCCGGCGTGCTTTTTCTCGTTGTGCTGTTTTCGGGGCTTGCTTATGGTGTCTTTACCACCCATAGTATGAAGCGGCTGACCGTCTCCGTGGAGGAAATTGCAACCCGCAGCTACCTGCCGGTAAAAAGCGGGGGCGCCTTTCGTGATCTCTATGACAGCCTGAACGCCCTGGATCGGGAAATCCGTGCCGGTGACCGGCTGCGGGAGCAGACCGATACCATGAGGGAGGAATGGATAGCCAATATCACCCATGACCTGAAAACGCCCCTCTCCCCTGTCCGGGGCTATGCGGAGCTTATGCAGGACGGCTCCCCGCTCAAAGAGGAGCAGCGCCGGCAATATGCGCGGATCATCCTGAAAAACACTTCGTATATGGAAACCCTCATCGATGATCTGAAGCTGACCTACCAGCTGAAAAATGGCATGATCCCTCTAAAGAAGGAAGAGCAGAACCTGGTCCGTTTTCTCCGGGAACTGGTCATCGACATCCTGAACACCCCCGAATATGAGCAGCGCCTTATCCACTTTGAGACCGCCGGGGATACGCTCCTTTTTTCCTTTGATTCCACTCTCCTTACCAGAGCGTTCCGGAATCTCATCCTGAATGCCTTTCTCCATGGTGAGCCGGATACCCAGGTGTCCCTGCATATCAGCAGGGAGGGCAATACCCAACTTATCCTTGTATCCGACGACGGGAGGGGGATTCCCGAACAAGATCTGGAGAACGTCTTCTGCCGCTATTACCGGGGGACCGGTGCCGGTGCAAAACCGGAAGGGAGCGGCCTGGGGCTTGCCATCGCTCAAAACATCGTACAACTGCACGGCGGCACCATTTCCGTTTCCAGCCGTCCGGAGGAAGGAACCTCTTTCCGTATCTGTTTCCCCTTGTCTTAAGGTTAATTAAGGTTGCCTGAAAATGTAGTTAAGGTTGGCCGTTTATCATGTTCCTATGATAACCGTCAACCTTTTTTCGCATCGTAAGGAGGTGCAACCTTGCCTGTTATATGGAAATACATTCTCACCAACGTAAAGGAACGAAAAATGCGTACCGTGGTCATGCTGCTTTCTATCCTGCTGTCCTCCATGCTGCTTTTTGTGTCTTTTTCCATCGGTGCATCCTATGAAAGCGCCCAGCGGAAAATGGCCCGGGGAATGGCCGGCAGCGCCGTTCTGTCCGTTGCCTCATCCGATCCTGCCGGCTTTACCGCGCCTGACGCCATCCCCGATCTCCCTTCTGTCCGGGCAGACGTGGAAATCCTGGAGGCCGCGGCCCTCTATCAGGAAAATGGCTATTTCGAAACCATTGATCTGGTAGCCGCACCTCTGGAGCAGCTGAACGAAATCAATCCGCCCCGCCTGGTAAGCGGTGAAGAGCTTTCCGGTTTTACCGGAAACCGTATCCTGCTGCCTGACCGTTTTACTTCCAAATATGGGATTGCAAAAGGAGATACCATCACTGTGCAGCTGAAAGGAGAAGCCGTGAGCTTGGAAGTGGCGGATATCGCTGCCTACGATACCGTTTTTCTGCGTCACACAAGAGGAGCCACCGCCCTTCTTCCTATGGACACCCTGGCCGGGCTGCTTGGTGCGGGAGACGGCTGCAGCCGGATCCTGGTGGAACCTTCGGATGGGGTGCCTGCACAAACCCTGAAGCAGGAACTGGAGGCAGCCCTTCCTGACGGCTTGTATCAGGTAACCGAGGTGGTGGATGAAACCAGCGTCGCCGCACAAGCGAGGCAGAAATCCATGCCCTTTTTCCTGATCAGCTTCTTCTCTCTCACCATGAGTATCTTCCTCATTTTCAGCAGCTATAAGGTTATTACCCTGGACCGCCTGCCCGTTATCGGCACCTTTCGCAGCATCGGCGCCACCCGGAAAGCGGTCTCCGGTATCCTTTTGCTGGAAAGCCTCCTGTACGGCTTTACCGGAGGGCTGCTTGGCATACCCTGCGGCATCCTGGTTCTGCGTTTTCTGCTGCAGGGCATGGGCGAAACCCTTTCCCAGGGCATCGCCATACCGGTGGTGATATCCCCTGCGGGCATCCTCTGTTCCCTGTCCGTAGCCGTTATCATCTCCCTTCTGAGCGCCTGGCTGCCGGTACACAGGGCGAGCCGCCTGCCGGTAAAAGAAGTGGTGCTTGGAACCGTGGAAGAAAAACAGGTGTCCCGCCCGCTGCTGCTCCTTATAGGTGCCGGCCTGTTTCTTCTTTCCATCCTGCTGCCCAAAGCAGCCCCCGATAACCTGCTTTATCCGGCGGGTGCCCTATCTCTGCTGGGACTGCTCTGTGCGGCAATCATGCTTGTCCCGATGCTGACCAATGCGGCTTCCCGGTTACTGGAATTCCTCTATGGTTTCCTTCCCGGAAATGAAGGCCGGCTCGCTGCCAGAAATATGAGGGACAACAAAAATATCACCCAGAATGTCACGCTGCTGTTCATCAGCATATCCGCCGTCATTGCCATCCAGGTTGTGGGAAACTTTGTAACCACCTATGTAAGCGATGTTTTCAACGGCGCCGCGTTGGAGGGTTTTGCGGACGGGACCATGGATCAGGGTTTTGTGGATGCGGTGAAAGCCATGGGCGGAGTGGAGGATGTCCTGCCTCTGTATGTTTTTGACAAGCAGCTGCAGGGAAACGGCCACTCATTTTCCCGCCTGGAAGCCGCTCCGGATTTGGAATTATACAACGCCATGTTCGCCATTCATTATACCGATCCGGATAAAAAAGAACAGGCGGTTGACGCCTTCGGTTCCGGCCGTGCCATCCTTCTGAGCAAGGACTGTATGGAGCGCACCGGCTTCTGTGCAGGAGACACCATAACCCTGTCCGACGGAAACGTACAGAAAGACTATACCGTGGCGGGAAGCTTTCAATCCAGGGCAACCGATGTGGAAGCCGTCATTCCCTCCGCCTGTGCCGCCGCCGATTTCACCCCTCCGGCTTATGGCTTCCTCGCCTATACCGCTGCCGATCCTGAAGCCGTCATGGTACAGATACGCAGCCTTTTCGCCGACACTCCCAACTGGAGCCGGACGGTGGAGGAATTCAATACGGACGCGCTTTCCACCGTCGGCGCTTTCCTGCAGCCCATGCACAGCATGACCTATTTTATTCTGCTTCTGGCTGCCGTAGGCGTGATCAACAACCTGCTGATCAACTATATGCAGAAACGGCGTGTCATCGCCATGTATAAATCCGTAGGTTTAAGCTGCCGCCAAAACCTGATTATGACCTTGCTGGAAGGGTTCTCCTCGGGTCTGCTGGGCGCCCTGCTCGCTATGGTTATCTCCTGGCAGGAAATACAGACAATCTTTCTCGCAGCCGGTCCGAAAATTTCCATGTCCCCCCGTCTGGAAGCCTCCGACTTTCTGACAGCCGGACTGATGGGAATCCTGGTGACACTGATCGGCTCCGCTGTCCCTGTCTGGAAAAGCCGCCGTATGCACCTGATTGAAGAAATAAAATTTGAATAAGAAAGTGAAGGCAGATACTATGAAAGCAGAAAAAAATATTGCCGTGGAAGGCAGACATCTTGTCAAAGATTTTAATCCGGGCGGCACCCCCACAAAGGTGCTCAAAGACGTTTCCCTTAAGGTGGCGCAGGGGGAATTCGCAGCCATCATGGGGCCTTCCGGTTCCGGGAAAAGCACGCTCCTCTATATCCTGGGCGGCCTGGACTCCCCCACGTCCGGATCCGTCCTTCTCAACGGAACCGATATTTCCCGGTTTGACGATGCAAAAATGAGCCGGATCCGCAGACAGAAAATCGGGTTTGTTTTTCAGTTTTACAACCTCATACCCAACCTGAGCGTGGAAGAAAACATCCTGCTCCCCCTGCTGCTGGACGGCAGGAAAAAGCAGGAATATAAAAAGGATCTGGAACACATCCTGGATGTCGTGGGCCTCTCCCACCGCCGCAGGCATACCCCCCGGGAATTATCCGGCGGCCAGCAGCAGCGGGTGGCCATCGCCAGAGCCTTGATCGGCAGGCCCGAAATCCTTTTTGCCGACGAGCCTACCGGCAACCTGGATACCGGAACCGGCGCCGAAATCATGGAGCTTCTCCGGGAAATAAACCGGGACAGCGGCCAGACTATCCTCATGGTCACCCACTCGCCGGAGGCCGCGGAAAGCAGCAGCCGGATCATAACGGTACGGGACGGGGTTATCTGTTGATATATCCTCCAAAAGGCCGGACAGCTTATAACAAAGAAACGTAACTGTTCAGTACCCTCACAGTTACAAAGAAACAACAATTGCAGGCGGCCTGTCCGGCCTGAAGCGTATTTTCCCTTCTATGCCTTACAGCATTCGATCCAGGAACTCCAGAATCCTCTGTGACATCTCCTCCTGGTAAAATTCCATCCCCATATGCCCGGCCCCCTGTATGCGGTAATACTCCACAGGCACCTTATTCTGTGTCAGGACCTCATAAAAGGCATCACTGCCTGAAATATCCACCAGCGTATCCTCAGTTCCGTGGGCCAGGAAAAACGGAACCGTATTTTCCTTGACATAATACTGTGCTTCCATTTTTGCCGCCCTTTCGGGTTCCGCCTCCGGATCGAAGCCCAGAAGCTGGACTGTGCGGGAATCGCCTGTGGTTTCCGGCAGCGGCACGCCGTCCATGGACTGCCGTGCCGGTTTCCGTCTCAGGGCTGCGGGACCATAATAATTTACCACAGCCGATACCCGGCTGGACTGTTCCAGATATTCTCCCACATCAAAGGCAGAAATACCGTTTGTGACACCCACCATAGCTGCCAGATTACCGCCGGCGGATTCGCCTCCGACAGCGATCCGCTCCGGATCAATCCTGAATTCATCGGCATGTGCCCTCAAAAAACGGATCGCCTTTTTGGCATCCTCGATTTGCGCCGGAAAATGGGCGCTGTTGGACAGCCGGTATTCAATACTCGCCGCCGCATATCCCCTTTTTGCAAAATAGGTCAGCCATGGAATATAAGCGGAACGTTCCATTGTTGCAAAACCTCCTCCGCATAACCAAACAAACAACGGCCTTTTCTCTCCCTCCTCCGGTCTGAAGGGCAGAAGGAGATCCAGCTTCAGATCCTTATAGTTATAAAAGGGAAACCAGTAAGGCACTCTGGCGAACGTAATGCCGGACAGCAAAGTGATCGGCGTGCCGGTCAACGGTACATAAATATTTTTTTTCATAGGAAAGCCTCCTTCACAGAAAATGATATAATAAAGGAACGGTTCAGACGTATCTGAACGGTGACATAATAAGTATAAAAACTGTGCCGCCTGAAAAACAGAACAAAGCTGTCCCCTTTTGACAGTATTGTGTCAATTGACAGCAGAATCGTTCTTTTATCAAACGAAGGCTTCCCATAAAATAAACTTACCATCAGAGGAACGGTTCCACCGTACGATTCAGAAAGAGAGGAATTTACTATGAAAAAGAAAGTGTTAGCGCTTATACTCGCTGCGGCTGTGGCAATCGGCCTCACAGCCTGCGGCGGTAAGGACAGCGGGAGTCCGTCGGGTACCGCATCTGCCTCCGCCGGGCAATCCGGGACAACGGAGGCCGGCAGTTCAGAGGCCGGGAATACCGATACACCGGAAGAATATTATTTTGAAGAGCTGCAGCATTTGGTTATGGCATTCCCTACCTGGACAGGCGCGCCGGCGGATTTGGAAATGGTTACGGAAAAGGTCAACGAAATTTTACGGGCAAAATACAATATAGAAGTGGAATTCCAGATCAGCGACTCTGGATCCTATAAGCAGAATATGACACTCGCGCTTTCCAGCGGGGAACAAATAGACATCCTGAGCACCCTGTTTGCAAGCTATTCCAATATGGTAAACCAGGGGTATCTGATGGATCTGGAGGAGGACGAGCTGCTTCAAACCTATGGACAGGGAATCATCGAAGTCCTCGGTCAGGAATATATAGATGCCTGCCGCGTGGGCGGTGTTCTCTACGGACTCACCAATACCCGCGATTATGCATCGGGCCGCGGCTGTATCGCGGTAAGCACCGAATATCTGGATGGTATCGGGTATGAAGCCCCCGCAGATGCCGGAGAAATTATTAAAATAACCGAAGAAGAACTGAATGAAATTTTCGCAAAGCTCCATGCCGGATATCCGGAGCTTGAGGTATACCGTCCTGCGGCGAACGACCTGGTCCAGCAGACGATGATCGATCAGATCGGCGGCGATAACTTCGGCGTCCTCCTTGGGACAAGTGAGGAATTAAAAATAGTAAACCTGTTCGAATCCGATGAATATATGAACTTCTGCAAAAGGGTATATAATTGGAACCAGCTGGGCTATATCAGCAAGGACGCCGCTGCTGATACCACAAACGTCATAACCCTGGTAAAAGAAAATGTTCTGATGGCCTACGGCACCGGCGGCAAACCGGGCAGCAAGGTGCAGGAATCCACCGGCGGCGGACGGGATATGACCATCTTCCAGACCAGGGAGGATTATATCTCTTCCTCTTCCATATCGAGCTATCCCTGGGTTATGCCCATAACGACAGCAAGTCCCGAAGCATCCATGGTTTTGTTAAATGAACTGTATACCAATCCCGCGCTTTCCGACCTCATCATTTACGGTATCGAGGGGAAGCATTATGAAATTACAGAGGATGGCTTTCTGGATGCCAACGCCGGTACAAGCCCGGATACCTACTCCACATTAAACTGGCTGTACCCTAATCAGTTCGCCAGCACCGTCCTGGTGGGAAATACGGCGGATCTGTGGGATCGTACCAGGAAATTTAATGAGGAAGCAATAAAATCCCCCGCCATGGGATTTGCCTTTGACAGCACAACAATCACAACAGAACTCACGGCGGTAACTAATGTGTATGAAGAATACCAGAAGAGCCTGGAATATGGCTTCGTGGATCCGGAAGTGGGGATTCCCGAAATGCTGGAAAAAATGAACAATGCAGGGCTTGCGAAAATCATCGCTGAAAAACAGGCACAGCTGGATGCCTGGGCGGCGGCAAAATAACTAAAATACTGTATAAAAAAGAACCGGTGAGGCTTTCAAAGCTTCAACGGTTCTTTTTCCGACAATCGTCCTGGTACGTCATCCCCTGAACTCCCTCGGCGTAACTCCCGTAAAACGCCTGAACTGCCTGGAAAAATAAGAGATATTCTGAAACCCGCATCTGGTTGCTATCTCACTGATGCTGCGATCCGTTCCCGCCAGCATCCGTTTCGCCTCTTCTATCCGTTCATAAATAATATAGTTGGTCAATGAAAAACCGGTCTCGCGCTTGAACAGATGAGACAGGTAATCCGGCGTGAGATACACCATGGCCGCCAGCGATTCCCGGGTCAGCTCCTGATCCAGATGGGTATGGATATAGTTTTTAACACTTATTACAGCCGCATCCCGGCCCGATGCATTTAAGCCGTATTCCTCATACAGCTTCAGCACTGCATCGACCCAGTCCCGCAGATTCTGGATGGACGAGCAGGCCTGCTCCACGGAAAACTGCGCGATCCGTTTCTGGAACAGGGGCAGCGCGTCCTCGTTCGCGGTTTCCATACAACGGAACAAGGTCTGCAGAAAGCCGTAATAAAAATGGGACAGCGTGTCCCTTGTTATACTCCGCGAATGCTGAAGCGTGTTCAAAAACATATCCGCCTCCGACGCAAGATTGCTGATTTTGCGGGAAAGCAGCAGATCGCTCCAGCGTTTCGAAGAAAAAGCGACCTCCGCCCCTGCTGTATCCGTTTTCGCGTTCTCCGCAAGATCGAATACATGATTTTCCAGCGATACATTTTTCATGGCCGCATCCTGCAGCTCTTTTAAGGTTTCCTGGAATTCCGAAATCCTGCACCCGGATGCGGCAATATAAAAGTTGAACGTATTGGGAAAACGGGGCACAAAATCCGTCAGTGCCTGCGTGCACCGGGACAGCAGGGCTTCCCTGCTGTGCCCCGCTTCAGGCAGGGGCAGAAAGTAAAACTGTCTGTTTTGGCGTACCGCCACCGGGATCTCCTCTCTGTTATAAAAATATTCCCTGGCGATATTTTTCAGCAAAAATTCATAGAGATCCTTTTCCACAGGAAGCTTCTCCATGCCGTTGCACTGGATTAGGAGGATCAGATAGGAAAGCTCGGCGGCCGCCGGGTTGAGGTTGCGCAGATTCAGTTCACTTGCAATTCCCTCTTTCCTGCTGGAAATTGCACCTTCGGAAAGGTCCAGCCAGAACAGCTCCCACAAATACAGCTCGCTTTCCTTCCAGTAATTGGCCTGCTGGGTGTCCAGTCTGGCATTTTTCTGCTGGCGGTACTGATTAACCGCTTTCGTGACGGCGCCCAAAAGCTCCTCTTCCCCCACCGGTTTCAAAAGATAATCGATGCTGGTCAGACGCATGGCCTTTGAGATATATTCAAATTTGGCATAGGCGGTCAAAAAAATACAAATTGTATCCAGTCCCTGCTGCCGGATATGATCCAGAAGCTCCAGACCGCTGCCGCCGGGCATTTCTATATCCAGGATCATAACAGCAACGCTATGCCCCGCAAAATATTCCAGGGCCTGGGTCATGTTGTATGCGCAGAATATCTCATCGAACACCGGGCCCTTCTGCGCTATTTTTTTCTTTGTGCCTTCCGCGCTGTAATATTCGTCATCTACAATCAATAAATTCATCGGTACCCCTTTTCTACAGGCTCTGCCGCGCTGCATCCCCATATGGCTGATAAGGGAACTCCATATCTATCTGCGCCCCTTTTCCCGGACGGTTACAGAACGAAAACCGGGTATCGGGAAAAATATGGCGCATGCGGAAAATCACATTGGTCATTCCGATATGCGAAGTATCTCCCGGCTCAGGATAAGAAGGAGCCGTTATTCGTTCCAGCATTTTCGGTGAAAATCCCCTTCCGTTGTCCCAGATACAGATATGCAGCCGGATTTCCTCTTCTGTTTCATAAGAGGTGACGTCTATATGCATTTCCAGAACCTTTCCCATCACTACCTCATATTTGATCGTGTTTTCAATGAAATTCAGAATGAGCAGCGGAACGACCGTGGCCTGGCGGAAGGCATCGGGACAGTTTGCATAAAGAGCCAGACAGCCGGGATAACGGATTTCTGACATTTCCACATAATTTTTGACCAGCTGCAGATCTTCATAAAGCGGAACCGTCTGACCCGAGGACAGCGTATAACGCAGATGTCTGCTCAGATCCATCAGCATGGAGCGGGACAGCTCCAGATGCTCCGGTTCCGAAAGCTGGTAGGCTGTGTTCAGACAGTTTATCATAAAATGCGGTGTGACCTGTTGTTTCAGATACTGGTTTTCCAGATGCTGATACTGAAGCTTCTCTTCATATACATCAATTTTTAAATCTTTGATTTCCGTTACCATTTCATTGAAGGTCTTTGACATCTGCCGGTATTCCTTCAGCTGCCCGGAAATGGAAATATGATTTTCCAGGTTGCCTTCCGATACTTCTTCCAAAGCCTTCGTCAGATTCGTAACGGGCCGGATGATCTGCTTTTTCACGAAAAAAACAAGAGAGAAACAAATTAGCAGAAACAAAACTGTTGTAATCAGGACATCCCGGTTTAAAGCGGCATTCAGCGCCTGCACTTCTGAATAAGGCAGCATCCTCGTCAGGTACAGCGCACCGTTGGAAAGGGGCTGCTGAACGAGGAACATTTTCCGTCCGTCTATGTTTTTAATTGCATAGGTATCAGTAAGGACTTCAAAGTCCAATGTCACCGGCCCTGTATCCAGGCCATATAAACGATTCTCCGGTGTGGTCACGTACAAATCCACCCTTTCGGAACCGGTATCCGTAAGAGACCCGATTAACGAAGGGATGCCAACCAGCGCCCCCAGCCGTGCGCCCCCTATGTTAATAAAACGGATCAGATAACAGGAACCGTTTATCTCCATAATTTCCCAGTCCCTGGATTTTTCTTCCCCGGAAATCTCTTTTCTGAGTGTATTCTGCAGAACCACGCTGATGTTTGCAATCTGGTTGGAGAACAGAAAGGTATCGTTTTCCGGCAGATAGAACAAAAAACCATCCGCCGTATATACGGATAATGCACTGGTAAAGTCCTTATTCAGATGATACAGGCAGCTGTACCAGGAAGTGGAACCAAAATCCCCGTAGATCAGGTTTGTATAATCCGCATTGTCAATCGCAACCGTATAGAGAAAGGTCTCCATACGATCCAGTTCCGTATCAATCTGCTTTTCATACAGCACTACCGTGTCCTGTGTGTTGTGATATACATGATCCAGCAATACCGATACCGCCCTGTGATTGTTAAAGGCTATGAGCGCAAGAAAAAATAAAAGGACGGCAAACAAAAGAAAAAGCGTATAGGTATTGACGGATAATTGCTGCAGTTTCTTCTTCATTCCATCCTCCGTTTGTGCATATTGCCAGAACCATGTTTCGTAATTATCAGTGTAGTCATTCCTTTTTCCAATGTCAAGAAATGCAGATTATAATGTCCGGATAATGCCAATACAAGTCAGGATTGTTGTTTTTTTGCGTCTGGACAGGCAGGTATAATCAGGACACAGGGACGCAGGCAGGCATGACGCAGGACGCAAAAGGCCGTCTGAACTGTTACCACGAAAGCAAAACGGCAGCAAATCTGACAGGCTGCCTGTTGTAACGAAAGGAGTATCCATGACGATGTCCAAAGCGCAGAACATGACGGCGGTCCGGCCGGACCGCGGTTCCAAAATGACATGGCGGAAATTCCGCCGCTATATCCCGATTTACCTCATCATGCTTCCGGGACTGGTGTATCTGTTTATCAATAACTACATGCCGCTGCCCGGCCTGATTGTGGCGTTCAAGCAGTATAATGCAAGAAAGGGGATCTACAAAAGCGACTGGATCGGCTTCAAAAACTTTGAATACCTGTTCACCACAAACGATGCCTGGGTGATCACGCGGAATACTATCTGCTATAACCTGGCGTTTATCGTGATCAATACCATCCTTGCCATTTTTGTAGCAATCCTCTTAAGTGAAATGTGGGGCAAAGCAAAAAAGGTCTATCAGAGCGCCATTTTGCTCCCCTACCTCATTTCTTCCGTTATCATCGGCTATCTGGTATTCGCATTCCTTTCCGTGGAAAACGGTTTTGTAAACAATGCGATACTGCCTCTGTTCGGAAAGGAAGGGATCAGCTGGTATTCCGAACCGAAATACTGGCCGTTCCTCCTGATTCTGGTCAATGCATGGAAAGCCATCGGCTATAACTGTATTATATACCTCTCCACCCTGATGGGCTTTGACCGCTCCTACTACGAATCGGCCCAGATAGACGGCGCCAGCAAAATGCAGCAGATCCGCTGCATCACGCTTCCCATGCTCCGGCCTACCATTATCATGCTGACCCTGATGGCGATCGGCCGTATTTTCTACTCGGATTTCGGCTTGTTCTATCAGGTTCCCATGAACCAGGGTGCGTTGTATTCCACAACGCAGACCATTGACACTTATGTTTACAGGGGGCTGCTGCAGTTAGGCAACATTTCCATGTCGGCCGCTGCCGGCGTATACCAGTCCGTTGTCGGTTTCGTCCTGATTCTGGCTGCCAACCTGGTCGTGCGCAGGGTCGATACGGAAAGCGCATTGTGGTAAAACAGCGTAACGGTTCCGGCAAGTCCGGACCGTTACGAAATAGGAGGATATCAATTATGAAAACAAGAGAAGATAAGATATTTAATGCGGTCGGACACCTTATCATAATACTATTATCAGCTGCTGCCATCATTCCTATTATCCTGATGGTCATATCATCCCTGACATCAAACGGGGCGCTGCTTCGGGACGGTTATTCCTTTTTCCCCGGGGAATGGAGTGCTTATGCTTACAAATGGATTTTCGCATCCAACGGCGGCATGGTACTGAAGGCTTATGGCATCTCTTTTCTGATCACGGCGGCAGGAACTGCCTGCAGCCTTCTTCTGACCATCGGCCTGGCCTATGGCCTGGCAAAAAAAAGCCTGCCGGGCCGTAAAATATTCACCTTCCTCGTCGTGTTCACCATGCTTTTTAACGGCGGTCTTGTCCCTACCTACATCAACTATACCAATGTCTTCCACATCAAGGATACGATTTATGCCCTGCTGATCCCGTCCTTGTTGATGAATGCGTTTAATGTCCTGCTGATGAAGAGTTATTTTGTGAGCAGCGTGCCGGACGAGATTCTGGAGGCAGCTTATATAGACGGAGCCAGCGAATTCAAGACCATGCAGAAAATCGCCGTTCCCCTGTCCAAGCCAAT
The DNA here is from genome assembly GCF_003478085.1 of Eisenbergiella sp. OF01-20. NCBI lineage: Bacteria > Bacillati > Bacillota > Clostridia > Lachnospirales > Lachnospiraceae > Eisenbergiella > Eisenbergiella sp. OF01-20. Next base: position 43,149 of record NZ_QUES01000011.1, read on the forward strand.
CATCGCCACAATCGGCATGTTCGCAGGAATTGCCTACTGGAATGACTGGAACAACGGATACATTTATCTGGTGAAACGAACCGATCTATACAGCATTCAGAATCTGTTAAACCGTCTGATGCAGAATATCAACGCGCTGACCCAGAACGCAAGCCAGGTGGGCAATGTCAACCAGGGACTGTCGGAAATTCCTTCCGTTTCCGTGCGTATGGCAATGGCAACGCTGGGCATCCTGCCCATCGTCATCATCTATCCGTTCATCCAGAAGAACTTTGTAAAAGGCATCACACTAGGCGGCGTAAAGGGCTAAAACCCCGGCCGTATGGGCTGCCGGAAGGTATCCCGGCAGACACAGAACGGCTGCGGACAACAACAAGAACAGGAGAAAAAAGATGGGAAAACATTATGTAACAGTAACGGAAAGTTTTGATTTCGGCCCCCACATCAGCAAAGTCATCCTGCATGTGGGAACCGGCCTGAAAGGTGCTGCACTTACCAAAGATATGTTTCGCGTATCTGTGACGCGCACCGCCGTATCGGGAGCGGATTTTGCCTGGCCTGTTTTCATGGGTGAAAAACCTGACGATTCCATGAAGGGAACCAGAAAAGTCACCGATCTGTATGTGTCGGACGCGGAAGGAAACCGCTCGGAAAACGGGGAATACATCACCCTTTGCCTGTACTGCGATCCCAGAGAAGGCCTTGGCTCCCTTATCCGTTTTGACGGAAACTTTAACGTGACCGTAAATGTCGCTTACCAGACCGAGCAGCTGGTACCCATAAAAACCGGCACCGGTACGCTGGAGGGGCTGGTTTTTGATGAAAACGACGGGAACTTATTTCTATACGGCGATCTGTTACAGACCGCCGTGCATGAGGATCCGGAAGCTTCGCTGGCTTATTGCTTCTACCGCCCCAAAGAAGCCGATACCCGCAAAGTACCGCTGTTAATCTGGCTGCACGGCGCCGGGGAAGGGGGAAAGGAACCCCTCATCGCCGCCACCGGCAACAAGGTGGTTAACCTGATTTCTCCCGATATCCAGAAAAAGTTCGGAGGCGCCTATCTGCTGGCCCCCCAGACGCCAACCATGTGGATGGACGACGGTAGCGGCGGCTATACGAAAGACGGGTCCTCCATGTATGTGGAACCTCTGGAACGGCTGATTGCCGCTTTTATCCGGGATCATGATGATATTGACACGGCTCGGATATATCTGGGCGGAGACTCCAACGGCGGCTTCATGACTATGAAAATGCTGATCCGCAATCCCGGCAGATATGCGGCGGCCTTCCCGGTATGTGAAGCACTGGCGGACTGCTTCATCACAGATGAAGACATCGCCGCCATTGCTTCCAAACCCATCTGGTTCACTCACGCCGAGGATGACCCGGTGGTGATCCCGGATCAGTATGTCGTCCCTACCTATAAGAGACTGATTGCTGCCGGCGGAAAAAATATTCATTTTACATACTGGGAGCATATTACGGATCAGACCGGCCTGTATTTTAATGAAGACGGCACGCCTTATACCTACATGGGGCACTGGTCCTGGATTCCTATGCTGAACAACCATTGCACTCTCGATTTCGACGGGGAACCGGTGATGTGCCATGGGAAACCGGCCGCCATCATTGACTGGATTGCGGCGCAGAGACTGGGGACGTTGTCTCATGGATAACAGCTGCATTTTATCCATTACTATGTTTCATCCACATAAGCATTTCATCCCAGTCTCTGACCTGTGTTTTCTGCATCCAGTCATAAAAAAGACCTTTCATCCTGTCCGCAGTTTCCTTTTCCTCCTCCGCAATGTCATGAAGTTCCGTCCTGTCTTTTTCCATATCATACAGTTCAAACGGACCGGGATATTTTCGTACCAGCTTGTACCGTCCCAGCCTGACCCCGCCGTTGCCTTCATGCTCCCAGAAAATAGGCCGTGTCCGTCCCCACTCCTTCCCGTTCCCGGGAAGTCCGGCAAAGCTTGCCGCAAGGCTTTCTCCCTGGAGGGGAAGCAGAGTCTTTCCTTCCTTTTGCCCGGGGTACTCTGCCCCCGCCAGTTCCAGAAGGGTTGGAAAGATATCAATAAAATGCACCGGCGTATGCCGCAGCGCCCCGTTTTCCCTGATTCCATTTTTCCACTGTACCACAAAAGGGGAGGCGATCCCGCCTTCATGAATCCAGTGCTTAAACAGCCGGAACGGCGTATTGCTCACATTTGCCCAGGGAAGGCCATAGCTCATATAGGTATCCTCTCCGCCGGGACGGATCCCGGGACGGTTTCCCACAGCGACCACCCTGCCGTCCCGCGTCTTTTCCTCCGCAAAATTCATAATCCATCCATCCGGGGGCAGTTCCTCCGCACAGGCTCCGTTATCCGATAAAAACAGAAAAACCGTATTCTCTTCCTCCCCGGCGCCGGTTACCGCTTCCATAATCTGTCCTACCGCCCGATCCATTTCCATCACCTGCGCGGCATAAACGGCCATTTTGATATCCTCCCGGTCTTTATCCGCCACGCTTTCCCAATCCGGTGACTGCGCATCTCTTGGCGACATATCCCAGATATCCTGTACGATTCCCATCTCCACCTGCCGGCGGTACCGCTGTCTGCGGATTTCATCAAAGCCGCACAGATAGGAGCCTTCCCGATCCCTGATATCCTTTTCCCTTGCATGCAGAGGCCAGTGGGGTGCATTGAATGCCACATATAGAAAATACGGATTTCCGCTGCCGGAAAACTGTTTGATATATTCACAGCTTTTTTCCCCTATTTTTTCTGTATAATAAAAGTCATCGGAGGGCCGGACGGTAAGCCATTTCCCGTCCTCTGTCAAAGTGACCGGATTATAATAATTCCCCGCGCCCTCCAACGTGCCGTAAAACCGGTCAAAACCTCTCTGCAGGGGCGTGGGATAGCCTTCCTGCCCGGCTATGCTTTCGGCTTCTTTCCGGTGTCCGTACTCGCCTCCCACATGCCATTTACCCACCATTCCGGTCTGGTAACCGCAGTTTTTCAGCCCTTCCGCCAGGGTAAGGCAGTTTTCATTCAGATATCCCTGGTATTGGGGAATCCCTATATTACCGGTCATGTGCCCTACTCCCGCCTGATGGGGATACAACCCTGTCAGAAGGGATGCACGGCTCGGACAGCACCTCGCATTGCTGTACATCTGGGTATACCGCAGACCGCAGGCTGCCATACGGTCAATACAGGGGGTAGGGATTTCCGAACCATAACACCCGATATCGGAAAACCCCATATCATCTGCCAGAAATAATATAATATTGGGCCTTTTTTCCTCTTTCATATACCACCTTCCCGTATCACCAATAATAAGTATCCGCCTCTTTTTCCGGGACTTGCGCCGCCTCTTTATCAAATAACAGCTCACGCTCCGCCTGCGTCAGTTCTCTTCCCGTATATTCCCGGAACCGAGTCATAAAATCCCTCTGCCAGCTTTCGGCGTTAAAAAGCACGGTACGGCCTGCACCGGATTTTTCCGGATTGTCCGAAGCGTACAAAAGCTCCTGCAACAGATGTCCGGCCCGTTCCCCTTCATAAAACTTCTGCATCTGATAATTGGCCCAAAAATGGAACTTTCCCCGTATGGAACCGTGGTAAGGCTTATAAGGAACCGGCACAAAATCCCCGCCGCGGGTAATGTCCTGCGGCCCGCATTCCTGTTCGTAACGCAGAGCTTCCCCGCGCAGACGGCTGACTGTTTCCCGGATATTCTCCGCCTTTTCCCCCGCCAGGTTACGTTCTTCCCCGCTGTCCTGCTGCATATCATACAGTTCTTCGTACCCGCCGTTATAATGGAAAACATATTTATACCTGCTATTCCTGCACATCACCCAGCGCCGGTATCCCAGGCCGGAGGAGGAGAACTGGAATTCCCGGTCATTCTTCTGCGCCAGCCGGAAAAGGGATTCTCCCCGCAGTTCTCCTGCCGGATAAGCAAGGCCGCAGACATCCAGACAAGTTGGCAGCAGATCAAAGGTATCCACAAATCCGCCGGTTTTTCTTCCTCCCTCAAGCCTCTTTGGGTAACGCAGAAGCAAGGGTACGCGCACTGCGCCTTCATAGGGCAGCTCCTTACTGTAATACCCCTTGTCCTGCAGCATTTCCCCGTGATCAGAGGTGAAAATAATGAGGGTATTGTCTAATAGTCCTTTGTCCTGCAGGGCATCCAGTATCTTCCCCACCGCCATATCCACCATGCTCACCGCGGTATAATATGCTTTTCTAACCGCTTCCTTCTCTTCCCTGCTGTCCCAATCCCCAAACCAGGGATTGGGCTCATTGCCGTCCATTGGCATCCTGGAACGGGGTACCGGTTCCGGAACCGCAGACTCCCGGTACATATCATCCAGCTCTTTCGGAATATTCCAGGGCGGATGCGGCTGGATAAACCCGCACATGAGAAAAAATGGCTCCTCTCCGTTTTCTTCCAGCCACTGTATGCTTCTGTCAGCGACCCACATGGTTCCATGGTCCGCAAGCTTCTGAACCGAGTTTTGCGGCACATGATACAAAAGCGGCCTGACGCCATGCGGATTCTGGATCTCTCCAAGCCCTTTTTCCTTCAGATACTGCAGATACTGATCATCCTGTCTTCTTTTGGGAAGTTCCTCCATCAGATACATTTCCCCGAATCCATGATGTTCCCTTGCAGGGAAAAAATGCATTTTCCCCACCGCTGCAGTCCGATAGCCATTCTCACTGAAAATACGGGGCAGAGTAGGGGTTGCATACTTATCAATAGGCTTTTCTTCCAAATTGGTATAGTAACCATGATCCCGGCCAGGCCGCCCTGTGATTAAATCATGCCTGCATGCCATACATACCGGATTGGTGGAATGACATTGCTCAAAAAGGACACCCTCCCGTGCCAGCCGATCCAGATTCGGGGTATGCATATGGGGAAAACCCGCCGCCGCGATGGTATCATACCGCTGCTGATCGGAAAGAAGCAGCAGTACATTCGGCCTTTTTTTTGTTTTTTCTTCCATCATTTCCTCCTTTTCAAAAATTTTATGCAATTCACCAACACTCAACCCTTGACGGCCCCTATCATAAGCCCTTTTTCAAAATACTTCTGTACAAAAGGATAAACACAAAGGATCGGCAGGGTGGATACAATGATTACCGCATATTTCACCTGATCCGCACTGTCCTGGGCATAGCCGCCCTGAATCCCTCCGTTGCCGCCCGAAAAAGCTTCATTTAAAAGCAATATCCTGCGCAGCACAATCTGCAGCGGATCATTGCCTCCGTTATTATTAAAAATCAGAGCATTAAAATAATCATTCCAATGGGCCACCGCATAATAAAGAAGCAGAACGGATAGCAACGCCTTGGACAGAGGAAGTACCACTTTTGTGAAATAGGACATATGAGAGCATCCGTCCAGAATAGCCGCTTCATATAAATCCTCCGGTATGGAATTGGAAATAAAAGTTCTTGCTATAATCAAATTATAAATATTAATCGCCATATATACAATCAATATCGCTTTGGTGCTTATCAGATTCAGGGCGCTTACCGTCATATAAAGAGGCACCAGCCCGCCGCTGAAGAACATGGTAAAAACAAAATAAAGCATTACTTTATCCGCCATCCGGAAATCCTTACGGGAGAGAGCATAGGCCGCCGGCAGCGTCACCGCCATATTCAATGCAGTTCCGGCCGCTACATAGAAAATAGTGTTTGCATACCCCTTCCAAATCCTCGCATCATTCAGAATCTGTTCATAGCCGTAAAAACGGATATCCTTCGGAAGGAACGTAACCTTCCCCAGATTGACCATGTTGGAATTGCTGACAGAAGCGATAACAACAAACCAGAGGGGATATGCGATTATGATAAAAATCATAATGCTGAGCACAATAACGGCAACGGAAAAAATCGTATCCGGCCAGTAAATCTTTTTTCTTTCTGTTTTCAATTTTTTTCCTTTCTGTCTGCGTCTTCCCCGCAGACATAAATGCAGATACCTGCTCCTACAGCAATCCGTTTCCGGTCGTCCTTTTGGCAATATGGTTGGTAACCAGCAGAAATAAAAAGTTGATTATATTATTAAAAAGCCCCACCGCAGCGCCGAAGGAAAACTGGGATGACTTGATCCCCACAGAATAAACATAGGTGGAAATCACCTGACTCGCCCCCAGATTCAGACTGTTCTGCATCAGATAGATTTTATCAAAGCCGACTGCAAGGATATGTCCCATATTCATGATCAGAAGAATGATAACCGTTGGAAGAATTGCCGGAAAATCGATATTCCACATGGTCTGCCATTTATTTGCCCCGTCAATTTTACAGGCATCATACAACTGGGTATCCACGGATGAGAGTGCAGCGAGGTATATAATGCTGTTCCAGCCCATACTCTGCCATACCCCCGACAATACGTATACCGGAACAAAAGCCTTTTCCGATCCGAGAAGGTTGGTATTTCCCGCCACCAGATGAATACTTTTCAGAAAATTTCCCACAACGCCGCTGTCATTTGCAAGCATAATAGTAAGCATTGATACCAATACCACCACCGAAATAAAATACGGGATATATACGGTGGTCTGTACCGTACGCTTCCATTTTTTATTCCTAATCTGATTGATTATCATAGCCAGAATAATCGGAGCCGGAAAACCCACAATAATACTGACCGCAGAAATCACAAAGGTATTTTTCAGGGTTGTAAGGAACATGGGGCTGGAAAAATACTGATTAAAATATTTCATCCCCACAAATTCCCCTCCGGTAATTCCTGCAGAAAAGCTGTATTCCCGGAATGCTAACTGCATCCCGTACATCGGTATATAACAGAAAATAAATACATATAAAACAGCCGGGAGAAGCATAACCCACAGCTGATAGTTCTTTTTCCAGTAATTTGCCTTCCTTTTCATAGCGCGCCTCTCTTTTCATGCGGGACCGCCCCTTTGCCGTTGAAAGAGACGGTCCCTGCAGGATTTATTTGCTCCGATATTCTTCAAATGCCGCCTGGCGGATTTCCAATATCTGAGGAAGCCCCGCATCGTTCACATTCTTCACATAAGTATCCCAATCCTTGTCAATATCTGATTCCCCTGTAAGCCACAGGGACCAGTAATTGTCAATAATATTATTGATATTCGCCTGGGTAAGAGCCATGGTATTTTGTTCCTCATCCGTATATTTCATGAACATCTGCGGATAATAGTCGGATTCGTCCATTTTATCCAGAACAGCATCATATTCTTTTCTTTCTTCCACGGCAAAGGTCATATCCCGGGCCATTTCCAGCTCCGTGCTTCTGCGGATATACATGGGGCCGTTTCCCGCAAAGGCATTCGTCCATTTCCAGGTGCCCGGATCCATGTCTGCCTCCAGGGGAGGAAGCACCTTGAAGGAATGATCACCGGTCTGTTCCACGCAGCCGTCCGCAATTCCTCCGAACAGCACCTGCACACTGGCAGCCTCTTCATAAAAGGTATCGATAAAACGCATGGCTGCTTCCGGATTTTTACATTTGGCGCTCATACAGATGCGGTTTGCGGACATATTCAGCCCGGAATAGTCATTTCTCCAACGGGTATCATAGGTACCCGGCCCGCAGTCCACATCATATGCAAGAGGTGCGAGCGGCACATACTGGGAATACAATTCAGGCCCGAATTTATCGGTTTCTTCCCAGCCGAAAGCCACACCCACAAGGGCATTTCCGTTCTCGTCACCGCGGGACAAGGATTGATAGGCAGAGTAATCACTTGTCAACGCTTTCTGGTTAATCAGCCCTTCCTTATACCATTCAGACATATATCTGAGGAAATCACGATATCTGTCGTCCACCGCATAGCACTTAACCTTCCCATCCTGTGCAAAGTAACCTTCCTGTCCCCAGTTTGTAAGCTGTATTCCTGTAGCTCCCAGCAGGTTTGTCAGGGAATAAGCGCTGTTAAACCATGCATTATTGCCGCCGTACGCATTAAAATCCAGCGGAACCTCATCATCCGGATTCCCATTTCCATTGGCATCCTGATCCTTAAAAGCTTTCAGCACTTCCTCAAGCTCTGTGAAGGTTTCCGGCATTTCCAGTCCCAGATTGTCCAGCCATTTCTTATTAATAAACATGACGGTATTTGTGGCCGGCCATTTCCCCTGGAATTTGGGGGCCGCAAATATTTTTCCTTCCTTTGTGGTTGCCAGGATTCTGGTATCCGGCTCTTCCTCAAACATCTGCATAACATTAGGTGCGTTTTCTTCTATCAATTGGGACAATTCCATAAATAAGCCGTTATATTTGGTATAATCGGAATCCACCGTGGCGTTAATCAGGATATCCGGTATATCCCCCGAAGCAAACCTTGTGGATTTGGTCGTTTCCCAATCGGAATAAATCTGCTCCCATTCAATGTCCACATTTGCTTTTGCCTCCAGCTCCTGCAGCCACTGCAGTTCATTCATATCCTTTGTTAAGGAATGGGATACATAAAGCCCGGTCAATTTTATGGTTTCCGTGTTCCCGCCTTCCTCCGCCTTTCTATCTGTCTGCGTTTCTTTCCCATTTACTACAGATGTATTTTCCGAATCTGCATTCTCATGCGAACCACAGCCAGCCAATGGAACAGCCAGCATACATACGGACAACAGAAGTGCAATTACTTTCCTTCTCATAGAACTTCCTCCTGCATTCATTTTTCATTTTCTGCTTTTTTAACCGGTATCAGTTCGTTCTGCTGCAGCACTTCTGAACCTGAAAACAGTGTATCTCCATGCTGTTTTTTTGTAAATATCGCATATTTTAAGCGTGCGGATTTTGAATCAGTACAGCATTTTTATTACTCTTTTCATATTTTTCAAAATCTGTTGCATTCAATTTTGGCAATATATCCAATTCTCCTTTACGCATCACCCAATTGTCCCCCGCACTTCGCCCAACAAAAAACAGGCAGTCCGATTCCTCTTTCTGCCTGTTTCCAGCTATACTGCCTTACTATATTCCCGTATCATCCGATTTCTTCCCAGTTACCGGCTTCCTTCTTCTTCATTCAGCCGGAAATGGTTTTCCAGTTCCGTCAAAACCTCCTGCCGGGTATCCCTGCTGCAGTCCCTGCGTTCCAAAACATAAAACCCGCTCTCCGCATATTCCCGATAACGTTCCTCACTGTTTACCCGTGCAATGCAGGCCTTGTAGTTCGCCAGTGTTTTTTCCGGCCCCTTCCCGAAAGCCGCAGCAGTTCTGCAATCTCCACCTCCGCCGCCTCCGAAGAACAGCCCCGGATCCACCTGTCATATTCCTCCGGAGAACGGTTCACAAATTCCTGCCAGTCCTTCATTGTCTGAAAATAACACAAATTCGGCTGCCTGTCCGCTTCCTTTACCTTATCCCCCAGCCCGTCATGATAATTCTCCCCGCAAAAAACCATCCCCTATTTATCCGCAAGCATCTTCACCATAGTAGATTTCCCCGCATAGGCCGTACCTGTAATAAAATACACATCCCGCAGGCAATACCGTATAATATTACTTTCCAATCCGATTTTCATCCCTATCCCCCTTCCGCCAATTGCAGATAACTTATCTGCATCCGTTATACTTCAATAACTTTCATGACACATCTTCCCTCCTATTTTAACACAATTCTGCCGGTTCTCCACCAATTCTCTTTTTATTCAGGATATTTCATTCCAAGCCCGGCCCCTTTTTCCAATTCCGGATACAGAGCAGAAGATATCGCTTCATAACCAGCCAGATATCCCCGGGCGGTAAAAACGATCGGAACCATCTGATCCTCCGGGGGTACCTCATACCTTTCAAAAAATGCCTGAAGGATCTCCGCATTCCTTCCCGACCTGGTGTTGATTCTAATTATCTGCTGGGGATAGGAAGTGCCATCCACCATCACCGTTTCCGGAAGCAAATCCAGAACCTCCTCACCGGTTTTGCTGCATTCCCCGCATACGGTCCGATAAAAATAAACAACGGATGAGCCGCCTTTTTCCAGCTTATAACCGGCAAGCAGCTGTTTCAGCGTCTGCTTCTTCGTGGGATCAAAAACGCCCCGCCCATAAACAAACAAATCCTCCCCCGCAGTCAGATATGCTTCCCGGATGGATGCACGGATGGAATCTATCCCCAAATAGATATTCCCGTTTATTGTCATAACCGGGTATGTGAGAGAGCCGGCAAATTCTTCCTGGAATCCCAGTTTTTTAAGCTCCGCATCCCTCATCTGCGCGTCTGCTTTGCGAAAAACATTATAAACGGACACCGTATAAGGATACAGGCCGGAAACATCGTCCAGTTCCTCCGACACGATTTCATAAATCTCTTTTGTCCCATCGCAGGAAGCACAGGGTTCATCATAATAAAAATGTATTTCCACGTTTTCCGGCTGTTCAGGTACCTCTTTTGTGCATCCGGAAAGGGCAGCGCACAGCAGAATAGAAAAGAAGCATAGGAAAACATTACGCATCGCTGTCAAAAATCCGCCTCCGTTACACTGCATGTCATCCCTTTTGCAAGAGTGACTTTTTTCTTTTTGTCCTTATAACAGATAATCAGCTCTCTTTCCTGCGGCATCGTCCCCTTCAGCTGCGCTTTTTCAAGCCTGCCCTCCCTGAAACGGACAGATACCGTCACCCCTGCACGGGTACGCAGCCCGGAAACCATACCTGTCCCAAAAGCCTTCGGAAGCGCCGGAAGCAGTTCAACCGCCCCTTCCGTGCTTTGCAGCAGCATTTCCGCGATACCTGCACAGGAACCGAAATTGGAATCAATCTGGAACGGAGGATGCGCGCCGAACATATTAGGATAACAGCCTCCCCCCTGCCGGTAATTCATAGGATCGCTGCCGTCCACAGGACGCATTTGTTTTTTCAGCATTCCATAAGCTTTTTCCGGGTTATGCAGACGGGCCCACAGACAGATTCTCCAGGCAAGCGCCCAGCCGGTGCTTTCATCCCCTCTCAGTTCCAGTGTCCGGCGGCAGGCCTCTGCCAGTTCGGGCGTTTTCTCCGCAGATATCTGCCTTCCCGGATATAAGGGATAGAGATGGGAAGTATGCCTGTGCGTCGGCTCGCTTTCCTCCAGTTCTTCATTCCACTCAAGCAGTTCGCCGCGTGATCCCATCCGGTAAGACGGAAGGCGTTTCCGTGCTTTTTCCACTTCTGCAAGAAATTCCTGGTCGATTCCCAGCAGCCGGCAGCAGGCGGCAGCATTCTCTAATGTCTCACGGACGATTGCCATCGTCATCGTAGTCGTCTGGCTGACCGCACCAATTTTGCCGTGACGGACAAACTGATTCTCCGGGGAGGTAGACGGCGCAAAGATCAGTTCGCCATCCTCATTCTCAACAAGGACATCCAGGAAAAAACGGGCCGCGTCCCGGATGATGGGATAACCCGTCTGACGCAGGAATTCCAAATCCCCGGAAAACAGGTAATGGTCATAAACATGCGCACTTAACCAGCCGGCGGAAAGAGGCCAGAAAGCATACACGGCCGTCCCCTTCCCATGATCCCCTACCGGTGTGGAAAGACACCAGATATCACTGTTATGATGGGATACAAACCCTCCGGCATGATAGTGGATTCGGGCGGTATTCCCTCCGCTGATCCGCAGATTATTAATCAGGTCAAATAAAGGCTCATGCATTTCCGGCAGATTCACCGTTTCCGCTCCCCAATAGTTCATCTGCGTATTGATATTGATTGTATAATTGGAACTCCACGGGGCGCGCAGATGCTGGTTCCAGATTCCCTGGAGATTGGCAGGCTGTGTTCCCGGACGGGAGCAAGAGATCAGGAGATAACGCCCATACTGGAAAAGCAGGGTGAATCGTGCCGGATCCACATCCCTTTCCCAGTCAGCCAGCCGTTCCGGAGTCGGTAATTCCTCTCTTCCCGGTCCCAGATCGAGGCAGACCCGGTTAAAATATTGCTGATATTCTTCTATATGCCGTGCGAGAAGCCTGTCATATCCCATCTTCTGTGCAGCCTGAAGCTCCCTGAAGCATGGTTCTTTATAAGGCTTCCCCTCCAGGAACGGATGCCGGAACGGGCCATGGAAGCTTGTCCGGGCCGCCAGATACAAGGTGATGCTGTCCGCATGTATTACCTCCAGCGCATCCGGCAGCCTTTTCACTTCCCCTCCCTTTGCATCAACCGCTGCTACCGCACAAAACTGCATCCCTTTCTTTTCTGGATCTTCCTCATAAATAACCGGATCCGGGGAATCTATATAGGAAGGATCTACCTGTGAAGGAGCGATTCCATCCAGAATCATTCTGTTTTCTTCCGTAGTTACTCCCGCGCGAAGCTGACTGGAAAAACCGGCTTTCAGAGACACCATACCAGGCCGGTCGGCGGAAATGTGTATCACCATAACCTGATCCGGCGCACTGACAAACATTTCCCGGACGTAAGTAACCTCTCCTGCCGAATACTGCAGTCTGGAAAGCGCCTTTTCAAGATCCAGGGAGCGGCGGTAATTGCGGATTTCTCCTTCCGGATGCACCATATCCAGCGTCAATTCCCCTAACGGCAGATAACTCTGTGTATATTCTGCGAGCACATTCTGTTCCAGGAGTTCCTGCGCCTCTTCATATCTCTTTTCCATAGCCAGTTGGCGTGCCTGTTCGTAGTATTTGGCTGCTCCGGGAATGTCATAGCTCCTGGGATAACCTGACCACAGGGAATCCTCATTTAAGGAAATCTTCTCCTGCCCGATCCCTGACCATACCATTGCCCCCAGCCTTCCGTTCCCCAGCGGAAGGGCCTCTTCCCAATATGATGCCGGTTCTTTGTACCATAATTCCATCATCCTGTTCCTTCCTTTCCCTAACCTAAGAATAAATGCTTTCTAAAGATAGAATCCCTCCTGCGCCAGTCCCTTCCAATAAATAAAAACAGTCAGGCCCCGGAAAATTCCGGAAGCCTGACCGTCTTATCCGTTTGAACATAAGGTTGGCCCGCGCAGCAGAGCGTCCGTTGTTTTATCTGCCGGCAGCCGTCTTATATATTTCTATATACCGATCAACTCTGTACGAATCCAGTTCGCTCAGATACTGCTCCCAGCCGGATTCGATGTCACGATCCCCTGTAATAAACTGAACGGTAGCCATACGGACAAAGTTGTTAAGATTCGTCTGGATTTCCGCATAGTCATCCGCCATGTCTATAGGAATGTATACCATATAATCCAGTCTTTCTTCCGGTATGTACTGCTCTACCTTTTGGGTATCAAGAGTAATGCGCTGCTCATAATTTCCGGGCAGATAAATATCCTCCGCCTCAGGAAGCATGGAAAGACGGAAAGAAGCCAAATCCGCCTGCGGCCCTACCCCCATCGTACCCTTCTTGATCTCCGCACTCTGATCTTCCGTAACGGAATTCACAATATATCTGGCTTCGCCGCCAAATACGTTCTTGGTTCCCTCAGGAGCATAATCCCAGCCAAGCCCCCGTTCTCCATACATACGTTCCATATTATAATCGTCATCATAGAAGAACTCATCAATCAGGCGGAAAGCGGCTTCCGGATATTTACAGGTATCTGTAATCACCGCATGGAACCCTTGTATTTCACCCTCATTTGCATTCTGTCCCTGACGCCTGAAACCGTCCGGCCCTGCCACGGGAATCAGAATCTGATAATTTTCCGCTTCTTCCGGATTATTATTGTCATAACCCATACCCGCATGATCACAGACATACATCCCCACCACATGCGGTTCTGTCCGGATCGTCTGTGCCATCTGATCGTCCTTCTGGGTAAAGGAAGTACCGTCAATCAGCCCTTCGTCATAAAGGCTCTTAATATAACGAAGTCCTTCCCGGTAAGCATCCGTCGACGGAGAAAATTCCACCGTTTTCCCATCGGCGCCGAGGCTGAGCCAGAAATCCGGTTTTACCGTCTGGAAAGACATACCCATCAATGCGTATTCAACCATCGTATTCCAGGTAGTCGCACCGATCATACCGATTTCATCTTTCTTTCCGTTTCCGTTGGGATCGTCGTTTACAAAAGCCCTTAATACTTCTCTCAGCTCTTCCGTATTTTCAGGCATATCCAGCCCCAGGCTGTCCATCCAGTCCTGGCGCAGATAGATTTTGGGATAGGCACTGCAGTGATAGCACTCTGAAAAACGTGCGAATCCGTAGATTTCCCCATCCGGTGCAATACAGCTCTCCTTATAGTTCGGATTCTCATCAAAAATACGCTTCATATTGTTGCCGTACTTATCAATGAAATCGGTAATAGGAAGTAACACGCCTTCCTTAACCCCATACTGCATAACATCCGATTTGGTAAATACGGTCGGCCAGTCCGTCAGTATAAGATCCGGGTAATCCCCGCTGGCCAGCATCAGGTTTCTCTTCTGGAGCGCATCGGAAAGAGGCGTTGAAATAATCTCCATCTTGATATTCGATTTTTCTTCAATCTGCTTCACAAACCGATTCTGTTCCCAATCGATATCAGCCCCACCTTCAATCCATACCTTCAGCGTAATTTTCTCATTCATGATCGGCATTCCGGTGGCGTTAAAACCTTCCGGTCCGGAAGCGTCCGCCGCCTCAGAAGCCGCTGCAGCAGAACCTTCCCCTCCTTTGCTGTCCGCGCCGGTTTCTGTTTTCCCGGACGAACATCCTGCTATGCTGATTACCATACACGCAGATAACAGCAAAGCTAACACTCTTTTTTTCATAGCTACAAATCCTCCTTGTTTTCTGAAGGAAAATGCGAGTCTCTGCGAGCAGAGGATTTTCCTCCTTTTATTTATCCGGAAACCTTTCCTTTCCCGTCACGGGAAAGGAGGCTCCAATGATACCCCCCACAGGCCTTACCCCTTAATCGCCCCTACCATAATTCCTTTTACAAAATATTTCTGAACGAAAGGATAAAGCAGCATAACCGGCACAGAACCCACAATAATACTTGAATATTGCAGCAGATATTTTGTTTCCTGCATCTCAAGCTGTTTCGTAACATCAAGAGTCATGCCGGCCGTGCCCATATTAACCAGAATCTCCCGCAGAACCAGCTGGAGCGGGAACTTGGTATTCGTACTCAGATACATCATTTCATTAAAATAAGAATTCCAGTGCCCCACCGCATACAGCAGGACATTCACGGCCAGGATCGGCTTCGCAAGAGGAATGGCAATTTTAATCAGGAATGTAAAATCATCACAGCCGTCCACGCTGGCACTCTCCTGCACTTCCCCGGGAATTGTGGACTGGAAATAGGTACGGGTAATAATCAGATTCCAGACCGATATAGAGGTCGGTATCACCAGCGCCCAGATACTGTCAAGCATCCCCAGGTTTTTAATCAGAATATAGGTGGGAATCATTCCGCCGTTAAACAGCATGGTAAACGTAAACAAAAGCATGATGGGATTACGGATCGCCAGATCCTTACGGGAAAGCGGATAGGCTGCCAGCACCGTCATAACCAGATTAATCACAGTACCCACCACCGTATATAAGAGGGAGTTGCCGAATCCGGACATCAACAGTTCATGATTGAGAAGCATTTTATAGCCGCGCAGGGTAAAATCCACAGGCAGCAGAAAAACCTGGCCGGAAAGAAGTGCTTTCGGCGATGAAAAAGAGGCCGCCACCACATAAATCATCGGAATCAGAATACAGATGACTGACACGGCACACAAAATGTGTACCAATGCCATATATAAGTAATCCTTCGGTTTTGTATAATACCGGACAGACATTTTATTCTTTTTAGTTACCTTTGTCATAGCTGCCTCCTCACCACAAGCTGGTCTCATTCACTTTTTTGGAAAACATATTTGCAAGCACGATCAATACCAGATTACATACGGAATTAAACAATCCCACCGCTGTTGCATAGGAATACTGGAAATTAATAAGGCCCCGTTTATACACAAAGGTGGAAATAATCTCAGAAGACTGCATATTCACGGGATTCTGCATCAAATATACCTTTTCAAACCCCAGGCTCATAATGCTGCCTACCGCCAGAATCAGCTGAATGACAATCGTCGGCATAATTGCAGGAATGTCTACATTCCATACTCTTGCGAAACGGCCCGCGCCGTCAATAATCGCGGCCTCTGTCTGAGATATATCAACGCTCGCAAGTGCCGCAATATAAATAACAGCACTGTATCCCATCCCCTGCCAGACCCCCGACCATACATACAGGCTTCTGAAAAGTTCCGGCTTTCCCATAAAATCAACGGCCGTCCCTCCAAGCAGGGTAATAATATTGTTGACCAGACCTGTCCGAACCGAAAAAATATTCTGCATGATCCCAACCAATACCACTGTGGATATGAAATAAGGCAGGTAGGTAACCATCTGGACCATTTTCTTATAATGCCGCCCCCGCATTTCATTGATTGCCAATGCAAGCAGGATTGGCATAGGAAAACTGATGATAAGACTGTACAGACTGAGAATCAGTGTATTTCTCATTAAATTCCTGAAATCCGGTGTGGTAAAGAAATTTTTGAAGTGTTTTAACCCCACCCAGTCGCTCCCCCAGATTCCTCCCCGGATAGAATAATCCTTAAACGCGATAATTGCCCCTCCCATCGGGAGATAAGCAAAAATAAGCAGATAGGTAACCGGCAGAACCAGCATCAAATATAACTGCCAGTGCCTTTTTACCTCCACAGATATTCTTTTTCCCAAGCTTTTCTTAGCATTCGGCCGGCTGTTCATAACCATTCCCTTCTCCCTGGTAGTTTTCACCCCCATAAACAATTCCTCCCTTATAAAAATAAAATGTAATAGATACGCTTCATACGTAATGACGGTATGCGGCGCGTATTTCCCTTCCAAACTTCTCTCTATAAATCAGGTTTAAAAGCGATATACGTTTATGTAACGTATTTTTTTGCAAAATATATGCTATAGGTCATATAAACGTGAGGTGCGTATGAAAAAAATAAGTTTCGGTGATAATAAAAACGTAATTAATGATAATTTAAAAGCAATCAGGCAGGAACGGAATCTGACCCAAAGTGAATTAGCAGCTAAAATGAAAACCTATAATGTTAATTTGGATCAGCAAATGATCAGCAAAATTGAAAACAATACCCGCATTGTAACAGACTATGAACTGGTTTGTTTCTGTCAGGTTCTCGAGGTAGACGTAAATACGATGCTGCAAAATTTCTACAACAATTTAAAACCAGGTAAATAAAACAATAGTGAGATTTACCTATTTTTTTTAGTTACTTAATGCCAAAATGTACAATACGTTTATGTGACGTATTATAACTCATGTTTCATGATAAAGTCAATAAAAATAAGTCACATAAACGTAGGGAACGAAATGAAGAAAATAACTTTTGGCGATAACAAAAATATAATTGGGAAAAATCTGAAAAGCATAAGAAAAGAAAGGCATTTGACACAGGGTGAACTGGCTGCCAAAATGCAGACGTTTAATGTTAATATTGACCAACAAATGATCAGCAAAATTGAAAATAACGCCCGTATTGTAACCGATTATGAATTAGCCAGCCTTTGTTATATTCTTGGAGTGGATATCAAGGAAATGCTGCAAAATATAGATGAACTTCCACCAATTCCCCGCCCATCCTCTTCTGATCCTGGGGTTGGGGGGCAAATCTTCCCCGGGACGCCAAATAATACAGCTAAAAAGAAGTGATAAATGCCTTTTTAACTAGAATTCTTAAAGAACACCCTGTAAATTGGAAATAAAAAAGTCCGTTGCTTTATGATAACGGAACCCGTCTGCCGGAAAATATAACCAAGCATCTGGAAGACGGAATATGGGAACTGCGGCCAGGGAATAACCGTGTATTTTATTTCTATTATAAAAATGACACCTTCGTCCTTCTTCATCATTTCCGTAAGAAGTCACAGAAAACACCACGACGCGAGATTGAAAAAGCGAAAGCAGAACGTGATGATTACCTTTCCAGAAAGGAGGATGACTAAACATGAAAACATGGGAAGATTACAAAGAACACGTAAAAGCTATTGATCCGGAAAGCAAAAAAGATTTCGAGGAGGCCGAAAATCTGGCCTCTATTGTAGGAGCCATGATAAAACAGCGCAATGCCCTTGGAATCAGCCAGAGGGAGCTTGCCGCTATCTGTGGAATCCCCCAGTCCTCTGTTGCAAGAATTGAATCCTTTAAAACAACACCGAATCTGGATACCCTGCTTAAAATTTTACAGCCCCTTGGTTTAACTCTGACGGTTTCCGGCAAGAAACAGCCCTCTCGTTAATTTTAAACCACCGTATCTGTATCCGGGACAGATAAAGTTCTGCTCTCGGATACAGTATCGGACTGGATACGGTGGAGGCAGGGATCTTCCCCCTTCCCATCTACTGAAAATGTCTGCAATATCCCCGCACCGAAAGGCCCGCAAACACCGGAATTTCCGCCAAGGCCGCGCCAAGAATCACGAAAGGCGCCCACAGGCTGTATCCGCCTATATGCAGGAAATTAAAATCGGTTACCTCCGAAGCAAAACCTCCCAATATCGAGATACCTCCCGACGGCAGAATGCACCGCAGCCAGGACACCCCATTTCCTGAAGAGGACATGAACAAAATGATGGGACTGAGAAAAAACAACAGCGACAGAGCCAGCGCGCTTACCGTGGTTTTACAACGCGAGGAAAGAAACAGCGTAAAACAGACAGACGCCAGCAGGCATGCAAAACCGGCCGCAGTCACAATGAGCTGAAGCTGCCCGATATTCAAATCGCTCAAGCTCACCGTGGAAAAGACCAGCTGCATGGAACTTTTCAGCATATCCCAGCCGAAAAAGCTGTTGGAAAGGACCAGATGCCAGGACGCACACAGGAGAAAGGAAACGGATGTGATCACCAGCGCAGACGCCAGCTTCACTACCGCCAGCCTCCTTTTTCCATACCTGGTACAGCGCAGGATATCATCCGCATGGGTCTGGTAATCGGCGGAATAAACCGGTGCGGCGATAATAACACAGAACAGCGTCAAAAGAAATACCGTGAGCATCTGGTAATCATAGGCATTTGTGCTGTAGCCCGGATAATAAGTAAAAGGCATTTTTACCTTTGCATACATCTTCTCCGCCTGTTGTGCCGCCTCCGGGTGATTTTTCTGCTCCAGCTTCATCAGGTCGTTAAGATGGGCAGGACACTGTTCATAAAAATGATCCAGCCATTCCGGATCCAGGCCGATTATTCCTGGCGCCATACCCGTTTCCGCATCTGCATACACCTCCGTTATCCTGGAAAGAAGGGGCGCCACGGGAAGTATTTTTTCCACGTAAACCTCTGTGGGCAGCTGATAAGCATAGGTCTTATCATATTCCGCAAGCATCTGCCCGGCGGTTTCAACCGCTTTCTTCAGCTGTTCCTGTGTGATCTCCCCGGACAGCCCCGCCTGGGCCTGCTTTGTCAGCCGGATTGCATCCAGTCCCGTGATTTCCTGTTCCTTTCCCTCTTCTCCGATATTCCTGATTTCAAATGTCACCGGCAGCCAGGCCATCAGCGTGGACAGCCCAAAGGCGGCCAGCAGCAGAATCCAGGTTGTCCTGGTGTGCAGTACTCTCTTTATTTCCAACCGGAACAATCTCATCGTTTTTTTCCTCCTTCCGTCCTGTCCGTTTCTTCCCCTTCTTTATCGGTCCCCTGGGGAAAAAGCCAGAGATACAGATCCTCCAGCCGGGGTTCCTGCCAAACACCGCTTTCCGTTTTATCCCCCAGGTAACGGATCGTAATCTCTCCGTCCGGCTCGTTTTTCAAATTGACGATACGAAGCCTTTTTTCATATTCCATAAGCATCCCGGCCGGGATCTTTTCGGAAAAAACCTTTCCTTCCATACGCGTTACCAGTTCCTGGGTGGTCCCGGTTTCTATGATCCTTCCATCCTTCATAATAGCGTTTTTCATAGCAATGTATTCCACATCCGGCACGATATGGGTGGATATCACCACGATCCTGTCATGGGCAAATTCGGAAAGCAGGTTGCGGAAGCGGACCCGTTCTCCCGGATCCAGACCGCTTGTGGGTTCATCCAGAATCAGGATTTCCGGCTCATTTAACAGTGCCTGGGCAATCCCCACCCGCCTTTTCATACCTCCCGAAAGCTTCACAATCTTTTTGTTCCTCACATCCTTCAGGGTCAGCGTTTCCAGCAGCTCTCCTATTTTTTCCCGGGACTGCCCGGGCTTAAGCCCCTTCAGGGCCGCGATATATTCCAGATAATCCCGGACGGTAAATTCCGGATAGAAACCGAATTCCTGGGGCAGGTATCCGAAGATATCCCGATACGCCTCGCCCAGGCTGTCTATCCGCACGCCGTCATAGGAAATCCGCCCTTCATCTGGCTTCAGGAGTCCCGCTATCATACGCATCAGCGTTGTTTTACCCGCCCCATTGGCGCCAAGAAGCCCCCAGACACCGGGCGTTATCCGCAAAGAGACACTATCCACCGCTTTTTTATCCTGAAAGCGCTTGCTCACCTGTTCCAAACATAATTCCATAATAACCTCGATTCCCGGAAAATCCTTTCCGCTGCGTTATAACAGTTCCGATACATCCGAGCCGTTACATTTCTTTCCTGATTCCCTCCCCCAGAGATACAGCCTGCGAGGTACGGTATTATATCCCGCACAGAGCATAAGCCCTGTGCAGCTGTCCATACTGCCGTACCATAAAAGCCAGAAGACAAAGACATACAAGCCCCCATCCGGCTGTGAACGTCTGGCGGAAAAAGACCGGATAGTATTCACTGCATATCCCGAAGACCAGCAGCAGGGCGGCGCATACACAGACGCTGCTGAGGGGAAAATAACGCAGTTTTAAATGGACCAGCAGATAAAACAGGACCGCTGCTGCCGCAAGAAACGGGACCGCCAGATACAGGACCGCGCTGCCGTACTCCAAAGGCGTTTTACGGACCGTGAGAACCAAAAGCGTAAGAAGGCCGGCCATATCCCCCGCCCCGGCAAGTACGATCCAGGAGGCCAGCAGCTTTCCCGCAGACATCCTGGAAGCCGCCTCCGTTTCATACATCCGGCAGCGCAGGGATCTCTGCAGGAAAGGAATCGCCGTCATGGCAGCCAATACCGCGCAGCAGCATAGCAGGAACGGGATTTTATCCCGGCTGATCTGGTATATATCCCCGGAAACCCGGAAAAGGAAAAGACCCGCAGCCCCGAACACGGCCGCCTGCAGAATCCATATTTTCCACCCGGTAAACCGAATCTGCAAAAGCAGGAACTCCCCGAACCGGATTCTTTCCCTTTTATTCCCCGCACATAAGGATGTCTCCCGGAGCGCGGCATCCGTTATCTTACCATATTCCTCCTGTACGGCCGCTATCGTCCTTTCCATGCCGCTCGTTTCCCGGCCGGCCCCCGCCGCTTTCAGCTGTTCACCCAACTGCTTTTTCCAGTTATTTCCCATGCTTCCCTCCTCCTTCCTGAATCTCCTTTTTCAGCTGCTTTAATGCCCTGCGCAGCCTAGACTGCACCGTCCGCAGAGGCAGATCCAGTACGGCTCCTATTTCCCGAAGCGTCAGCTCCTGGGCAAAACGCAGCAGTACGATTTCTTTCTGATTCTCAGGCAGCCCTCCCACAAGCAGACAGAAATCCGCGTCTTCCTCCGCCCGGACGAATTCCCGCTCCGTATATTCCAGCTCCTCCGGCAAAGGATCCGCCTTCTTTTTCCGCCACAAATCAATACAGGTGTTTTTTGCTATCTGGTACAGAAAAGGCTTGAATTTCCCCTTATGCTCATACCTGTCAAGCAAACGGACCGCCTTCAGAAAGGTATCCTGGGCGGCATCCTCCGCCGCCATCCGGTCGGGCGCATGCCACAGGCAGTACCTCAGTATTTCCGGATAATACAGCTTCACCAGATCCTCCAGTGCCGTCTCCTCACCCTGCTTCAGTTTTTTGAATAATTCATCTTCACGCGTCAAGTGTTTCCTCCTGAGGGCGTCCCCTCTATCTATATAAACGTATGAAAAGAGGGTAAATGATTCAGCTTCTAAAAAGTCAAATACCCCGCAGCTCGCTGCGGGGTATTTGACCCTCGCGGCAGTCGCCAAACGGATGCACTCGTGCATCCGTTTGGCTCGTTGTCCGCGGGAATAAATGGCAGGTATCCCGTTACCTGCCATCCTGCCATCATTCTGAATGCCGCAGGCTTTTTCTGTATTCTCCCGGCGTCATTCCACAATGCTTTTTAAAAACTCTTCCCAACCCATTGGCTGTGGAATATCCCACCTCAGCCGCTATTTTTTCCAGCGAATCTTCGGAATTCTCCAGGTATTCCTTTGCCTTCTCCACCCGCAGACGCTCAAGCCAGGTGGAAAAATTCATCCCGGCGGAATTTTTAAAATAATGACTCAAATTGGAATAAGACATACCGAATTGCTCTGCAGCGGACTGCAGGGAAAGATTATAATCCCCGGCATTTTCTTCCATATAACGGAATACATCCCGGATATCCAAATCCTTGCCCTTTTCCGTTTTCCCCTCTTCCCACATTCGGGAAAGCTGATCCGCCAGCAAGGAAAAAGTCTGTTCCATCACCTCATAATCCAGTCTTTTCTTATCGGCAATGGTATAGATATATTCCTTTTTCGCCCCTCTGGCATTCCATTCCCTGGCAAGAAGATTATACATATTACGGTACACTACTTTATAGGTTTCCTCCGCTCCTCTCAGACCTTCCAGATATTTAATCATCCGGCCGGTACAGCTGCGCAGCTCCGCCCCGTTTTTCCGCAGGACGGCAATTTCCAGATGCCTTCCGCATTCAAAGATCTCGTTCAGATTTTCCACCCGTTTCACTTCTATACAGTCATAGCTTACCGCCGAAGGGCGTTTTCTGGTCATGGCATATTCAACAGCTGCCACACTCAGCATATAAGAGGTATGGATATCCGGCGGCGCCGCACTGCGTCCAATCCCGGCATAAAACGAATACGTTTCGCTTTGGTAAACCTCCCGGAACATCTTTATCCATGTTTCCAGCATACCTTCTTCTTCTGCGGATACCAACAGCGTTTCATATTCTTTATTCAATCCTTCCGGGCGATAACAAAGAAATTGCTTCTCTTTTCCCCCGCCGCCCATCATGGAGAGCCATTTTTGAGTTACTTTTTCCAGGATAGCGGTTACCTCCGCTTTCTGGGTTTCCCTGTCCTTCCCCTGACAGACAATACAGCAATTCCATGGGAAAAGCACGGCCGAACAGGCCTCCGCATTTTCCCTGACCTGCTCTTCTTCTGTAAAAACACCGCCCATACATTGGGTAAAAAAATAATTTTTCAACTGTTCTTCCCTGGACGATACCTTCTTTTTCAAAAGAAGAATGGGCTTATAGCTGATATGGGCAAAACTCCATATGAGGGCGGCTCCCCCTGCCAGCAGCAGCACAAACAGCACCAGCGTATTACGGCTCACCCGGTTCATTCCCTGCTGTATTTTCGTTTTGTCCTGGATGATAACATATTTCATATCATAATAGTTGGAATCCAGAGAAGAAATAAGATACTGCCCGTTTTCCTTTATCCCGCTTTCTACCAATCCGGTGATTGTCTCTTCCGTAAGTCCTGCTTCATGGGCGGATAGCGCAATCGGCCTGTTTTTTTCATCCAGCACCGCAAAAAAACTCCCTTCCCCTTCTTCTCCCTGCAGGGATCCCATATCAGAGAACAGATTCTTTTCCCTGATTAAAACAATAAGCACCAGTTCGGCCTGTGGATTTCCCACCGGTATGGGAAGGCTTATGGTAATTATATCATTCATCAGAGTCTGATTCATAAATACAGGCTCCGCTTCCCTTACATCCATCTTCTTAAGGCCCAGAAAATACGTCATAAAGGCTTCCTTATCCCAATTATCATAAAAAAAGGCGCTGCCCGGATTATTGATTTCCCAAGAGGAATAAAGAGTATCCGTCCCAAAGAACAATCCGTCATTCCGGTTAAAAAGAAGCACCTTTTCCAGGAAAGGATTCGTACCTACGATTTTCTTCAGTTCTGTCTGGAGCAGATAATGGTCATAAGAACTTCCGTCATGCAGCATTTTTGCTGTGATATCCGGATCCATCCATATGGCCGACGGGTAATTGGATATCATGCGGAACTGAGTGTCCACAGAATTTTTCAGCAAAGTAAGAGAATGCTTTCCTGCTATTAGCGCACTTTCATTCATATTCCTGCTGACAGCCGGATAAAAATAAATCAGCATAACCATGACAGGCAGCAAAAATACAATAACATATGAAAAAAGGAATTTTAAGTAACTGCTTTTCCGCCTTTCCTTTTCATTCATTTAGGATTCCTCCTGCCGGTAACTCTCCAGCTCGTCCTGATAGATTTTCATCATTTCCTCAAATCCCATCTGCCCGATTTCTTCCAGATACGCGTCCCATTCCTCCTCGATTCCGCCCGAAGCGATCCATTTTACCCATTTTTCATCCACAAGCTTCAGGATGCCGGTTTTTATTATGGCAAGACGGTCCGCTTCCTCCCTGGTAAATTTCAATCGTGGGAGAATATCCTCCTCCGGCTGGAAATAAGGCTCATACAGGCGGTATTGCTCCAGACTCAGGGCTATGGAAGCCGGTGGCTTCAACCGGCTGTCCAGTTCATCCGAAGCAAAACATACGGCGTTCCCTCCCAGGGAATTCATCCATTTCCATTCATCCGCCGTCTTTCCTCCCGGAGCGGGCAGTACCTCATAGCCATCCTCTGTTTTTTCCACCCCTATGCCGAAAGAACCATAAATAGCCTGTACGGAAAATTCTTCCCCATACATTTCATTAATCCATTGCATGGTTTCCTCCGGATAGGGATTATTGGCAGTTACCACCACACGGTTTGTCTCATATTTGCACCGTGCCGGGTGGGAAGGCCAATAAGGGGCCATCTCTTCGGAAGCACTGAGCGGCAGAAGGACCCGGTAACTTTCCGCATAATCCGGCCCCATGCGATCCTCAATGGACCAGCCCAGAGTCGCTCCTACCGTCATGGCTTCCGGATTTTTTGATTTCAGCTGAAACTGGGAATAATCCTGGCTGAACACATCCGGATTGATAAGGCCCTCCTCAAATAAACTGTGCAGATAGCTTACCAACTGGTAATATTCCTCCGTAACCGGCAGAAAAAGAATCTCTCCTTGATCCATACCAAACCATTCTCCGGAAAAATCCTCGGCACATCTTCCATAAGCTCCTATCAGATTCATAGCGGTAAACAATCCCCTGTTATTGGAAAAATCAAAGGGGATTTCATCCGCCTTTCCGTTTCCGTTGGGATCCCCGTCCCGGAAGGCCCTGAGCACTTCCCTGAATTCCTCCAATGTCCGGGGTGTCTCAAGACCCAGGGTATCCAGCCACTCCTGATTAATCATCATCATGGAAGTACTGTCCGGCCTGTGGAACTTCACAGACGGAAGGCCATAGATATTCCCGTCGGTAAAAGTCGCCAGCATCCTGGTATCCGGCTTTTCCTCAAACATGTTACATACATAGGGCGCCTGGTCATCTATCAGCCCGTCCAGCGGCAGAAAAAGATCCTGATACGCCGATATATCGGCATCCGTAATGGCCCCGCCCAGAAAAACATCCGGCACATCCCCGCTGGAAAGGATAGCATTTTTCTTTTCCTCCCAGCCGGAGCGGACCTGCTCCCATACCACTTTTACCCCTGTTTTTTCACTCAGCGCCTGAAAACTGGGGATGTCCTCCATATCCTTTGTCCAGGCATGCGTGGTTACAAGTACATGTATGACCACCTCTTCCGGCTTCTCATCCCCCTTCTTCCCGCCTTGTACCGTATTACCCGTTAACTGACAGGCGGCGGTAATACCCGCAAGGCATACCGCAAACAGAATACTGCCGATTCTTTTCCACAACCGCTTTCCCCTCATAACATATCTCCCCGTTCTTTATCCTTCCATCCCATCCGCCCAGCTTCCTATTTTTTCCGCCGTCATTTTCCACTGCTCCGGGGGCGTCACCCCGGCCTCTCCATCCCCATCCTGCTCCCCATACCAGCCAAATCCCGCATGGTTGCCGCCTTCTATCACATATTCCACACTGCCCTCCGGCAGGTTATCCCGGTATTCCTCATATTTTTCCCGGTTCAGTACCACATCCCGGCTTCCATATATGCTTAAGACAGCCAGTTCCTCCGGCAGAGGTTTTGCCGCATATGCCGCCAGCAGCACCAGTCCCTTCATCTTTTCTTCCTGTCCGGAGGCCGCAAAGGAAGCGGCCATCGCCCCTCCCAGGGAATGCCCTCCCAGATACCATTCCTCCATATCGGGATAGGCCTCCATCACCTGCGCCGCCGCGCCGCTGTTGAACACCGCCAGGCGGCCGGGCATCCTTACCAGCACACAGAAAAAATCCTGCCCCGCGATTTCACGAAGCAGCGGCCCGTATGCCTCTTCCTCCACCTTGGCTCCCGGATAGAATACCAGCCCCCTGCCGCATTCCGGATCCCCATAGGTAATCCATTTTTTCCCCGCCTGCTCCGCAGCCGTCTCTTCCTCCGCTGCGGACAAAGTTTCCTGCATAACGGGTAGCGCATGATAATAATCTTCTATATACCCGAAAATTCCAACAACAGTTACAAAGACAGCTGCCGCCAGTATCATTCCCGCCCTTTTCCCTTTGCTGTATTTCCTCCCTTTCATAAGATAAAGGCTCCTTTTCTTCTTTTCTATTATTCTATAGAAAAAATGCAGGATGGGCAACTACTAAGTTACGGATCCCTCCGTGATCATGTGCCATACTGAGCAAACAAGAATACTCCCATTTTTCCGGGCTATATTTTCAGGCATAATGTATATTTATTTACAAATTCATTGTATCTTTTGTATATTCTTTAAATATTTTATGATAATATGAGTTTTTTTATCAAATTTCATAGAAATTTAATGGTACATACCATGGTTTTATGGTAAAATATTAAAACCATTGCTGATCATCTGCCCGGCCGCAAAGCCAGGCAGTCCATCTACTGACAGCAGGCGTCCTATACCCCGCAGTAAGCCATGGGGTTACAAGAAGGAAAATTTTAATGGAAAGCAGGGGTTACCCTGCGGACAGCTGCCGGAATACCTCTTTCCGCCGGCCTTGGGGCAAAGCCTGAAATGCCGGCTGTTTTCCCGCAGCATTTCCGCACGAACGAAAGGAGTTCACATGTTAACGCAAGAAGAAATCACCAGCCTCGATGAGATTCTTTCAAGCCATGATTACGACAGTTCTTCCGTTATCGCAGTCATGCAGGACATCCAGAAGAAGTACCGTTATCTTCCCGAAGAAGCGCTTACCTACATTGCCGGGAAGCTGAAGCTGAGCGAAGCCAAGATCTACGGCGTTGCCACCTTCTACGAGAACTTTTCTCTGGAACCGAAGGGCAGATATGTCATCAAAGTATGCGACGGCACTGCCTGTCATGTCCGTAAATCTATTCCCATCCTGGAGGAGTTCCGGAATATCCTGGGCCTGTCCGAAACCAAGCACAATTCGGACGATATGCTTTTTACCCTGGAAACCGTATCCTGCCTGGGAGCCTGCGGTCTGGCGCCGGTATGCACCGTTAACGATAAGGTACATGCCGCCATGACACCGGAAAAAGCACGAGAACTCATAAGCGAACTGAGGGAGGAAGCAGCCAATGAGAATTAACAGCCGCGACGAATTAAACCACTTGCAGGAATACTACAGCAGCCGGGTGAATGCCCAGAAGAAACGGATTCTGGTCTGTGCGGGAACCGGCTGTGTGGCAGGCGGCTCCCTTCTGATTTATGACCGCCTGAAAGAGCTTATGGAAGAAAAAGGAATCTGCTGTGAGGTAGTCTTAGAGGAAGAGCCTCACGATCCTTCCCTTCATTCCGCCGGAAATGACGGCTGCGGCTGCAAGGATCAGCCCGTCGGCCTGAAAAAAAGCGGCTGCCACGGCTTCTGTGAAATGGGGCCGCTGCTGCGCATCGATCCGGAAGGGCTTCTGTACATAAAGGTAAAAGTGGAAGACTGCGAGGAAATCATCGAAAGAAGCATTCTGAAGGATGAAATCGTGGAGCACCTTGTTTACCAGGATCAGTCCCTCAAATCCTATCCCAAACAGGAAGATATTCCTTTCTATAAGAAACAGACCCGTGTGGCCCTGGAATACTGCGGCCATATCAATGCGGAATCCGTAAAGGAATACATTGCCGAAGGCGGCTACAGCGCCGTGGCTAAGGCTTTATTTGATATGACTCCCCAGCAGATCGTGGATGAAATCACAGACTCCTGCCTGCGTGGCAGAGGGGGCGGCGGATTCCCCACCGGCCGTAAATGGGCGCAGGTGCTCCGTCAGCCCGAAGAGATTAAATATGTCGTCTGCAACGGCGACGAAGGGGATCCGGGCGCATTCATGGATCGTTCCATGATGGAAGGCGAACCCCACCGTGTGCTGGAAGGTATGCTTATATCCGGTATCGCTACCGGTGCACATTATGGCTATATCTATGTGCGCGCGGAATATCCGCTGGCTGTATCCCGTCTTCAGAATGCCATTGACCAGGCCATAGAAATCGGCCTCCTGGGTGAAAACATCCTGGGTTCCGGTTTTGATTTCACCGTTAAAATAAGCCAGGGGGCGGGTGCATTCGTATGCGGCGAGGGAAGTGCCCTCACCTCCTCCATCGAAGGGAACCGGGGCATGCCCAGGGTAAAACCCCCCAGGACTGTGGAAAAAGGGCTTTTCGAAAAGCCAACCGTCCTGAACAACGTGGAAACCTTCTGCAACGTAGCTCCCATTATCCTGAAGGGCGCCGACTGGTACAAGACTATGGGGCCGGCAAACAACCACGGCACCAAAGCCTTTGCCCTTACCGGAAATGTCAATAATACCGGACTCATCGAGGTTCCCATGGGAACCACTCTCCGGGAGGTTATTTTCGACATCGGCGGCGGTGTAAAAGGCGGCGATTTCAAAGCGGTCCAGATCGGCGGCCCCTCCGGCGGCTGTCTGTGCATCAGCGCCACCGAGGATCACCTGGATATGCACCTGGATTTTGATTCCCTGAAAAAAGTGGGCGCCATGATCGGCTCCGGCGGCCTGGTTGTCATGAACGACAAAAGCTGTATGGTGGAGGTTGCCCGCTTCTTTATGAATTTTACCCAGAACGAATCCTGCGGCAAATGCGTTCCCTGCCGGGAAGGCACGAAACGTATGCTGGAGCTTCTAACCGATATCACGGAGGGCAGGGGAACCATGGAGCATCTGGATATGCTCGGGGAACTCTCCCAGACCATTTCCGATACCGCTTTATGCGGCCTTGGAAAAACAGCCGCTTTCCCGGTTGTCAGCACCATGAAATATTTCCGCGAAGAATACATTGCCCACGTTGTGGATAAAAAATGTCCTGCCGGACAATGCAAGGCGCTTGTCAACCTGCAAATCGATCCCGACCTTTGCAGAGGCTGTACCAAGTGTGCAAGGCTCTGTCCTGTGTCCGCTATTACGGGCGAACTGAAGAAGCCCCATACTATCGATGTCAGCAAATGTATCAAGTGCGGCACCTGTAAGGACGGCTGTCCATTCCATGCAATTTACTGATTTCATGCAATCGCATAAAGGAGAATCTGAAATGGCAAAATACATGATTATTGACGGCATAAGGGCGGATTTCGACCAGGAAAAAAATATCCTGCAGGTAATCAACAGCGTGGGAATCCACGTACCCACCCTTTGCTATTATTCCGACCTTTCCATTTACGGCGCCTGCCGTATGTGTATGGTTGAGGACGAGCGCGGCAACCTGATTGCCTCCTGCTCCACCCCTCCCAAGGATAAAATGTCCATCCGTACCAATACCCCCCGCCTGCAGCATCACCGCAAAATGATCCTGGAGCTGCTGCTGGCCTCCCACTGCCGGGACTGTACCATATGTGAAAAGAACCAGACCTGCCGCCTGCAGGAGCTGGCAGGCCGTCTGGGACTGACGGACGTTCGTTTTCCCAATACAAGAACCCCTCAGCCCGTGGACGATTCCTCGGTGTCCATCGTGAGGGATCCCAGCAAATGTATTCTCTGCGGCGACTGTGTGAGGGTATGTAATGAAGTACAGCACGTGGGAGCTATTGATTTCGCGGAACGCGGCTCCTCCATGGTGGTCACTCCCGCCTTCGGCAAGAAACTGGCGGAGACCGACTGTGTGAACTGCGGCCAGTGTGCGGCCGTATGCCCCACTGCAGCAATCAAGGTAAAAACCAATATGGATAAAGTATGGCGCCACCTCTACGATCCGGCCAAACGCGTGGTGGTACAGGTTGCCCCTGCCGTCCGTGTGGCCCTGGGAGAAGCCTTCGGCCTTCCGCCCGGTGAAGACAGCATCGGCAGGATTTTCACCGCCATCCGTATGCTGGGCTTCGATGCCGTTTATGACACCTGCGTGGGCGCCGATCTGACCATTATGGAAGAAGCCCGGGAGCTGGCGGAAAAGCTGGAAAGCGGCGACGGCCGTTTCCCTCTGTTCACCTCCTGCTGCCCCGCCTGGATACGCTTTGCGGAAACCAAGCATCCGGATATCATGCCCTACATCTCCACCTGTAAATCACCTATGGAAATGTTCGGCGCGGTGTTAAAGGAATACTATAAGGAAAAAGACGCGGAAGAAGAACAGGAAACAATTTCCACAGAGATTGTTTCCCAAGAAACAATCTCTGTTGCCATCATGCCCTGTGTGGCAAAGAAAATGGAAGCGGTACGGGAAGAATTCAAACGAAACGGTGTCCCGGACGTTGATTATGTACTCACCACAAAAGAACTGATCCGCATGATCCGGGAAAGCGGCATCCAGTTTGACGAAATCGACCCCGAAGCCCCCGATATGCCCTTCTCCATTTCCTCCGGCGCCGGCGTTATATTCGGCGTTACCGGCGGTGTTACCGAAGCGGCCCTGCGCCGTCTGGTACAGGAAAAGAGCACCCAGACCCTGCGCGATATCAAATTCTCCGGTATCCGCGGCATGGAAGGCGTGAAGGAAGCCATCGTGGAAATGGATGGCCGTACCCTGCGCATCGGTGTGGTAAGCGGGCTGGGCAATGCCGATGATTTGCTGGAAAAAATCAAGAGCGGGGAAGAGCATTTTGACTTCGTAGAGGTTATGGCATGTCCGTACGGCTGTATCGCAGGCGCCGGCCAGCCCTTCTGCCACAAGGTGGATAAAAAAGAACGTATGGCCGGAATGTACCGCTCCGACAAAGCAGCCCCCATCAAACGAAGCGAAGAAAACCCTGTCATATTCAATCTCTACAACGGCGGACTGCTGGAAGGCAGGGAGCATGAACTGCTTCATGTCCATTATGCCGGGGCACACGTACACGAGTAAATCCGGCGTTACCGGGAGGGGACCCTATGATAATCACACCGAATTTTCATTTCCAGGGAGACTGTGAAGAAGCCATGAATCTGTACCAAAAGGCTTTCCATGGGGAAATCACCTGTCTCCTGCATTACCGGGATGCCAATCCCCGGGATTACGTTGCCGACAGCCGGTCAGGCGGCCGTGTCTATCATGGAGAAATGCTTCTGTACGGAATCCGGGTGATGATGTCTGACATGGAACCCGCAGAAATAGCGGAAAAGCCGGTTTCACCGCCCTTATCCCTGGTGGTAACCATGGATACAAAAGAACAGGTGATGGAGGCTTATGAAGTCATGAAGGAGGGAGCGGTTATCCGGCAGACGCCGCAAAGCACCACCTACAGCTCCTGCTTCGTTTCCCTGATCGATCGGTTCGGGATACGGTGGGAAATCATGACGGAGCAGACTCTGCAGTAAAAACCTTTCGTCCCAAAAGAATAATACCCCTGTTGGAAGCTTCGTTTTTTCCGAAGTTTCCAACAGGGGTACTTTTATGTATTCATCCACGGATTAGCACAAAACGCCTCCGGCATTTGTATATCTCACTCTGACGGCTCCTTATACCGTATTTTCCGCCGGCCCCGGATACCTTTTCCGGAATACCTCTTCCAGCGCATCCGTTTCCCATGGAAAAATACAGTATCCCGGCGCCCCTGCTGCCGCCAGCTCCTTCAGCTGCTCAAAAGCGATCCAGCACACGCCTTCCACCTCTTCCTCCTGCAGCGTAAGCTCCTCTTCCCTGACGGGCTTTTCATACAAAAACAGCGCGGAGATTTCCCTGTCCAGGACATGGACCCCGCCGAAGTAATCATCCACCTGACAGGGATAAATACCCGCCGGGTACAGATCCTCCTCCTTCGCCTCCAGCCCCAGCTCCTCCTCCAGCTCCCGAAGCGCTCCCTCTGCAAAACTGTCCCCTGCCGATAAATGCCCCGCACAGGAAGCATCGTAGCATCCCGGAAAAGTTTCCTTCCTGCTGCTTCTCTTCTGCAAAAGCACCTCTGTTTTTCCGCCGTTTTGCCGTACCAGCCAGATGTGGGCTGTTCCATGCCAGTCCCCGTCCCTGTGGACGGCGCTTCTTTCCTTCACTTCCCCCGTAAGCACCCCTTCGGGCGTGCGGATATCAAACATTTCCATTCTGTTTTCCTCATATGTGTTTCTGTCGGTAACTGTGATGGGGCAAACCGTTACTTCTGTCTTAGGTAAACACTGCAGCAGCCCGGAAGGCTGCTGCAGATGAGTCCGGTCTTATTGTATCACAAAGAAAATATCACTGGCAAAGGGTCCGTCACCGCCGTAATATATCTTGCTGTTTCCCATATGGTCAGCAACCGAAACCCGTTTGATCCGATAGGTACCCGCTTCCTTCGTCTGGCTCTTTTTGATGGTGCCGGAATAGAGCATATCTCCCTGATATTCCAGGTCGATGCTGATCGCTTTTCCCTTTTCATTCTCAAAGCGCACCGCAACCGTGTCCACACCGGAAAAATCATCCGCAACCGCAGCGGTCACCGTAAGCGGCGACTCCTTTGCCGCCTGTACGGGAGCAACCGTCACCGCCCCCAGTACAGGAGGGGTTTCATCCAGCACCGCCACACCGTTTGCAATGGTAAAACCCGCCGTAAACGGAAGGGTCTGGTATTTGTCATTTTCCTCCCGGTCCTCCGCCCTGCAGTATTTCAGGTAAGCGCCGTTGGTATCCTGCAGGATCACCTTATCCAGCACATAATTGCCGGCAGGCTCATAAATGCTCATCGTTATCCATCCCGCATACACACCGTTGGCATAGTCCCTGTCCCGGAGTATCTTGGTAACGCTTCTGTCATTTACCGGATTTTTAAACTGGATATTAATATGATCGATCCCCGCAGTTCCCGGAAGCGCCTGTACAGCCACATAGACCTTCAGCTCATTCCCTTCCGCCGTCATGCTGCCCGCGGCAACCGCGCCAAGAAGCATACCGTTTCCGGGGGCTTCACCGGCAGCGGGTTCCCCCAACGCCTGCGGCGCGGGTTCCTCCGCCTCCGCCGGTACGGGCGGGAACAGACTTGCCGCTGCCAGAACCGCCGCTGCCGCCATTGCTGTCATTCTGTAACCTTTTTTCATCCGCTCACTCCTTTTCCCTCTGAAAAAGTATATCATACTCTTTTTTATTTTATCATATCCCCTGCAAAAGAAAAGATGATTTTCAGGAAATGAAGCGGTTTGAATGGAAGCGGTTCTGTTTTCCGCCCGCAGCTCAGTCCCCGATAAAAGGCATTTCCGTCATACGCAGGTTGGTGCATCCATAAGGCTGCAGATACATGTCCTCCGGCTCTCCCAGGGCAATCCGTTTTGAAGGCTCCACATGGCAGACGCCGCCTTTCTCCTCCCAGGGCACCTTTACCATTTTCGTTTTCAGGCGCACCGGAGGCTTTTCCACGGAGAACGGATAATCTCCCATGTTTTGCGGAATGACTTCAAAGTATTCCGAACAGAAACCATAATTCCAGTCTGAAACCGGGGTGAATTCGTAATCACAGTAAGGTGCCTTCCGCTCCACTCCGTTTCTGCTGTATTCCAGCAGCCGGCATTCCGCCTTTACAGGCAGGGAATAGACAAAAGGCCCGCGCACGGCGGCTCTGGCTCCAAAGGGCCGTTCCGCCAGCTTTGTTTCATAAGAAAAACGGACGATAATGCGGGTACTGCCTTCCCAGGTCCTGTGGAGCCTGAAAAAGCTTCCCGGCTCCGCTTTTTTCCCATCCACCCAGGCTTCGTCGGCAAAGCCTGGTATCCGGAGAAGAAGCTCCATGGTCACAGGCCGATCGGCAGTCACCTCGATCACCGCCTCATCGCGGAACGGATACTCGGACACTACCTGAAGGCAGATTGCCGTCCCGTCCCGCATCACCTGCGCCCGGGCAGGCACCATGGACATCACCGCCAGCCCCTCCCGGCTCTGCATCAGCGTCGATAAAGCGAATTTGGGCCAGGCCTGGTTGAAATTCGCCGTACAACATCCGAAATTAGGCTCCAGGCCAAACATATGCGCTTCTCCGGTATTGGAATTAAAAGGAACCTCTTCCTCAGGAATTCTCCGGCCGCTGATCTGATTGGTCATCTGTACGTACTGATGCGCCCACATATCCGGTGTTGTCGTAGCCGGAAGACAGTTAAAGGCTTCTTTTTCCAGCAGATCCCCCCAGAAGGAATCGCCTGTCACCGCCAGAAGGATCTCGCAGGAATACATGGCTTCCGCCACGCTGCAGCATTCGCTTCCCTGGACGGGCGAATCCCCGGACAGGCATTCATCCCCCGTAAAATGTCCTGTCACCATACTGTTATACCGCATCACCTTCTGATACATCTTCCGGGCGAAGGCATCCCCGTCCTCCCCGGTGACAAGAGACATCAGCGCCCTGGATTTCAGCGCCATTGCCGTATTCACCACATGATTCAGCTGCGTCCAGTATTTGTCTGCAGCAGGATGTCCGAAGTCAAAATGTTCATAAAGCTTTTCATAATCCAGCCCCTGGGCATCCAGAACATACATGAGCTGAAGCATCCATTCCTCCGGACGCCTTTCATAAAGCCACAGAAGAGGGATCAGACATTCGTACCACCTCGCCGCTCCCCAATTAAAAAGGGTGTTGCGGGTTATGTGCCCCAGCAGGTTTTTCATAGCCCGGCAGACCGCTGACTCGATCCGCTCATCCCCTGTACAGTCATGATAGAGCACCAGTACCTTACATATTAAAAAAGCCGCCCATACATCATAGGTCTCTCTCTCTTCTTTCGGGCACGGACAGATCCAGCCGTCCTCCTCCTGCCGGTCCAGAATCGCATCTATATATCGTCCTGCCCTCTTGATCAGATCCTCATCCTCCAGCAGATAAGCAAGCGGGATGAAACCGTCCAGCCAGTAAGGCACCCGTTCCCAGCCCTCCTTGTCACCGCCGATCCATTTGCTGTCGCGGATATCCGGCCAAATCAAATCCAGGTGGCCTGAAAGCCCTTCCGCCTGGATTTCCAGCTGCCGCTTCAGCCATCCCTGCGGCTTCAGCTCCTTTGCGGTAAGCGGAATAAATTTTTTTGTTTTCATCCTTCCATCTCCTCATTCTTTTTGTTCCTTTTTTTCTGTAAATGTTTTATTCTGTAACTATAGAGCAACCTCAACCCTTTCAGGAAAGGCGGTTATGCTATGGAAACTATTTTTCTCTCTCCTGCACCCATGCCCTATCTGACAGACTGCCAGCTGAAACGTTTCGGCATAAATGAATACCACTGTTCCCGTTTCTGCGGATACTTTGTCCTCATTTTCATGCTCAAAAATACCCTGCAGTTTACCGAGAATGAGGTAATGACCACCCTCCGTCCGGGCGATTGGTATATCCAGAAGAAAAACACCTGGCAGGACGCATCTCTTCCCAGTCCCAAGGCGGAATACTACTACATCCACTTTGAAGCCTCCTATACCGAGGATCGCACCAGCCGGCTGATGCTGCCTATCCGCGGTACCTTCCGCCCCGTCCTTTTCCTTCCGCTCCTTCAGCATCTGGAACGCCTTCGGAACCAGACCCCCTGCAGCCACCTGGAGCTTCAGAGTGAATTTTTCAGACTGCTTGGCCTGCTGTATACCCAGGAACAGTCCTATACCCCGCTGACAGCCGCTCTCATGCGTTATGTAAATGAGAACTATGCTTCCCGCATCACGGGGGAACATCTGTCGGAAATTTTTCATTATTCCTCCGAATATATCGATAAGAAAATGAAGCAGGAGCTGGGTATGACACCCCACGCCTATCTCACCGCCATACGCCTGCAGAATGCCAAAAAGCTTTTGGAACGCACCGATCAGCCCATTCAGAAAATTGCCCTGGAATGCGGCTTTTCCGACAACTCCATATTCTACAAGGCCTTTAAGAAAAGCTTCTCCCTAAGTCCCAGCGAATGGCGGAAAAAAGGCAGCAGGTAAGGCTTGTGTGAACGGTTTCGAAAAATACCGGTTTTTGCACCGGCACACCGATACCATACCTCTATCATAGTATGAAATTCCTTTGTTTTTAAGTTCAAAAACAGGAGAATACATTGCAAAACTGGTACTAAAAGAGCCGGACTGTTACAGGCTACGCTGGCGGGGAGAAACCGGATAACGCCTATGAGTATAAAATCAACATCAAGATGGCGGCCTGTTTGGTGAAAAATTTCCGGCGACACAAAATGCAAGCGGTAAACCGCTTATAGTGGATGAGAAGGCCGTCTGAACTGTTACCGTGATGGCTTTTCGAGATACTTTTCTTTCCTGCAATGTCTTTCTATTTTTACTAAAGATTGATATAATCAGACGCAAATTGGAGAGCAAATAGAAACTCAGACAAATCGGAATTTCCACTCGCTAGTTTTCTAAGGTTTCACGGCGTGTTATAGCTTACCGCAAAAAGAGGCGGAAAGCCGCATGGACACAAGGATTTATGCGAGTGACCTCATTGTTCGCTGTTACCAGATTTTGTAGCTTTCCATGTGCTTCACGGGAGCTGGCAAGGGAAAAATCAAGGGAAAACCCGTAAAAGGACGTAGCAAAATGGGACTGTGTGATGTGTTGCAGATTCCCCCTCCATCCCCTCGGTTGACAGCGAACAGCAGAATCAAACGCAACGGGCATCGGTGAGCGATGCCCGTTTTCCATCTCCGAAAAAGTTAATAGACACCACCAGAGGACGTTCATGTTGAGCGTCCTCTTTTCATTTCAGGGAGGTGTAGGAAATGAGCGATACAGCAACGGCCACCCCCAAAAAGAGGGGGAGAAAACCGGCGCAGGATAAGCCCTCCGCGCCGGAACGGGAGGAACGTGTGGTATGGCTCCCGCTGGGGGAGCTGCACCCGTTCAAGGGCTACCCCGCGCTGCGGGGCATCATGCCGGGGAATCAGCCGTACCATGTGCGGGACGACGACCCTTCCATGCTCCAGATCACCGCGACGGTGAAGGAGCGGGGCGTCCGTCAGCCCGGATTTGCGAGGCCCGACCCTGAGGGCGGGTATGAGATTATCGCCGGAGAACGCCGCCACCGGGCCAGCGAGCTGGCTGGCCTGAAAGATATGCCGGTCATCATTCGGGAAGTGAGCGACGAGGAGGCCGTCACGGATCTGGTGGACAGCAATATCCAACGGGAGGACGTGCTTCCGAGTGAGCGCGCCTGGGCGTATCGGATGCGGTTGGAGGTCGAAAAACGGCAATCCGGGAGGCCGCAAAATAATTCGCCGAAAATTTCGGCGAATTATCGCAGCGACGATGAAATCGGGAAATCACTTGGCATCAGCGGGGACATCCTGCGCAATTATGCCTCGCTGACGGAGCTTCTGCCGGAGCTGCTGCAAATGGTCGATGACGGAAAAATCGGCCTCTCCCCGGCATATCAGTTGGCGGTGCTGCCGAAGGACGAGCAGGCGCCGGTGCTGGACGCGATGGCGTATTCGCAGAACACCCCCTCCGTGTCCCAGGCCCAGCGGCTGAAGAAAGCCAGCCAGGAGGGGGTGCTGACCCCGGAGGCCGCGCGCGCCGTCATGTCGGAGGAAAAAGGGCCGGAGACGGACAAGGTGACGTTCTCCACGGATAAGCTCCGCAAGTATTTCCCCAAGAGCTACACCCCGCAGAGGATGGAGCAAACCATCATCAAGCTGCTGGAGGCGTGGATGAAAAAGCGCCAGCGCGACCGGGAGCTATAAAATCAAATATCAAAACGGACGGGCCGGACAAGTATTTTACTCTTTGTCCGGCTGTTTTCATGTCCGGAGATAGGAGGAAATCATTTATATCAATACATTCAGATACTCGCCGGAGGACGTGGACTGCAAGCTCTGCACGGAGTATCGGAAAAAGACGGGGTGCGCCGCCTGCACCTGCCCGTGGCTGGCCGAGCGCACTGAGGCCGGAGTGATCGGCTACCGGGAGGCCGTCATGGAGACGTTCAGCGGCTGCTCCGCCCTGCTGCCGCGCCTGCATCTGCTGGTGCGGCTCTTTCCGGGGGCGCTGCGGGACGTGGCGCATGGAGGGGATGCAGGCCCGCCTTGGCTACCGCCGCCACCGGGACACCCCGGCCTTCCACGCGGCGCTGTATCTGCTCACCGCAGACGAGGATATCCTCGCCCGCGCCGCCAACTGCTTCTGCAAGCACGGCATGGAGTTTGGCTACGCCTGTCTGCGGGGCGTCTCCCCCCACGGGTACACCCTGTTCATGGCGGCGAAAAGCATCTGCACCGGCGCGCCGGGGATCGGCCTCAATGACCTCGCGGACATGGAGGTGGTAGACCCGGAGGCGCTGCGCCTCGTGGTCAACGCCGTCCTCATCACCCGGTACGGCCCCGCCGCCCTGGGCCTCCGGGAGAGGGGGCGCACCGCATGAACCGCATCCCTGACAAGCCGGGTATCAAGGGGCATGGCCTCATGGCCGTGGAACGCTTCGCGGACGATACCCTCCACATGGCCGAGTTCGATGTGCTCTCCCGGAAATCCACCCTGGGCGGCAGGGGCGACACTGTGCGGCTGTTCCTCTCCGACGAGGGGTACGCCCAAGTTTTGGCCGCCCAGCGGCGGGGAGAGATCAGGATTTGCCGCCACTCCCGTATCATCGAGGGCCACATCCTCCCCGAAAAGCCGAAAAAGCGGCGGCGCGGGAGGTAGCGAGTTATGGCGGTCTTTCGAGTAGAACGGACGCGGGACTACACCGTAATGAGCAACCACCACCTCAAGGACACCGGCCTGAC
Source organism: Eisenbergiella sp. OF01-20 (assembly GCF_003478085.1). Classification (NCBI taxonomy): domain Bacteria; kingdom Bacillati; phylum Bacillota; class Clostridia; order Lachnospirales; family Lachnospiraceae; genus Eisenbergiella; species Eisenbergiella sp. OF01-20. The sequence goes on from NZ_QUES01000011.1 coordinate 82,280, forward strand.
GCCGAAATCCAAGGGCCTGCTGTCCATGATGCTCTCCCTGCCCGACGAGTGGAACTACACCACGCGGGGCCTCGCCGCCATCTGCAAGGAGGGCGTGGACGCCATCGGCGCGGCGCTCCGGGAACTGGAACAGGCCGGGTACATCGAGCGGCACCAGCTTCGCGGCGCGGGCGGGCGCATTACCGACACCGAGTACATCATCTACGAGCAGCCCCGCCCCAGGCCGGACACACCGACCCCGGAGGGTGCGCCGCATACGCCTCCACCGGGTATGGCTTCACCAGATACGGAAAATCCGTATCTGGACAGGCCGGATATGGAAGCGCCACATCTGGAAACCCCCGCGCAATTAAATACTAAGAAATCAAATACTCAAAAATCAATTACTTATCCATCAAGCACTCATTCATTCGTTCCTTCCCCGCTTGCGGCGGAGGGAGGGACGGAAGGAAAGAATGACATCCTTGCGGAGAGAGAAAAAATCAGGGAGCAGATCGAGTACGAGTACGTCTGCACCCCGTACAACCGGGAGCAGGTGGACGAGTTCGTGGAGCTGATGCTGGAGGTGGCCCTGTCCCGCAGCCCGACCATGAAAATCGGGCGGGACGTCGAGTACCCCACCGCCTTTGTGCAGGAGCGGTTTTCCCAGCTCACGTCCTCCCACATCGAAAAGGTGCTGGACGGCATCAAGGACAACACCACCCGCGTTTGGAACACCAGGGCCTATCTGCTGGCGGCGCTGTTCAACGCCCCGGCCACCACCGACAACCACTACACCATGCTGGTGAATCACGACTTCCATCACGACGGCGGCTGAACAGGCCGCCATTTTTCATGCCCGGAATCGGAAGAAAGGAAAAATCCATGAAAAGACTTTTGGCCTATATCACCGCCCCCCGGGGCGAGGACGAGTACGAGAACACTGAGAACGCCGCCAAGTATTGCCGCGCGGTCTACGACGCCGGTCTCTCGCCGGTCTGCCCGCTGCTGTTCCTGCCGCTGTTCCTCAAGGACGGCATCCCCCAGGAGCACAAGGACGGCATCGACACGGCCCGCGACTACCTCCGGCGCGCCCATGTGCTGGTGGTCTGCGGCGGCAACTGAGCGCCCGCCACGCCCGCATCCGGAGACCTCCTGCCCCGGCCTTTCCGCCCTGCAATCCCACGGAAAGGAGTGTGATGGCACATGCAGGAGGATATTGAGCAGCGGACGCTGACGCTCATCATCAGCGGGAGCAAGTTCACCGGGCGTCTGCTGAAAGCCGCCATTTCCAAATATCTGGCCCACCGCAAGGAGCAGAAGCTGCACAAGGGCCGATGAAGCCCCGATGTCCAGAGCTGCGGCAAGGTCAGCATGGACGAGCTGAAAAAGCAGTACGGGGACATGCGGGAGGTGGACGTGCAGGACAAGAGCCTGCGCAGCTTCGACCGCTACGCGCGGCAATACCGGGTCACTTACTCGGTGCGCACCAACGGCAAGGGCAAGTATCAGGTGTTTTTCAAGGCCCCCAACGAGGCCAACATGCAGAAGGCGTTTGAGAAGTTCACCGGGAAGAAGCTGCAAAAGGCGCAGCGCCCCTCGGTGCTGGCAAAGCTGGCAAAGTTCAAGGAGATGGTGAAAAAGCCCATCGTGGACAGGACGAAGCGGAAGGAGATGGAGCTATGAGACAGGTGAATATCAAAAAGCTGATTCTCCCCAACCTTCCGTACCTGTTCATCGGGCTGTTCGCCACCAAGCTGGGCGTGGCGTGGCGGCTGACGCCGGGGGCCGACTTCTCCGCTAAGGTGCTGCACCTGATGGACGGCTTCGCCGCCGCGTTCCAGTCCTTCGCCCCCAGCTTCCACCCCATTGACCTGTGCGTGGGCGTCGCCTGCGCCGTGGCCCTGCGGCTGGCGGTCTACACCAAGGGGAAGAACGCCAAGAAATACCGCAAGAACATGGAGTACGGCTCGGCGCGATTCGGAACCCCGGAGGACATCAAACCCTACATCGCTCCGGCCTTCGAGGACAACATCATCCTCACACAGACGGAACGCCTGACGATGAACAGCCGCCCGAAAGACCCCAAGACGGCCCGGAACAAGAACGTCCTGGTGGTGGGCGGAAGCGGCAGCGGCAAGACCCGCTTTTTTATCAAGCCCAACCTCATGCAGTGTACGTCAAAAACCTACCCTGTCAGTTTCGTCGTCACCGATCCAAAAGGCAGCCTCGTCTGCGAGGTCGGGAAGCTGCTGCGGCACAAGAGCTACCGCATCAAAATTCTGAACACCATCAACTTCAAGAAGTCCATGCACTACAACCCCTTCGCCTATATCCACTCGGAGAAGGATGTGCTTAAATTGGTGACGACGCTCATCGCCAACACCAAGGGCGAGGGCAAGGCCGGGGACGATTTTTGGGTGAAGGCGGAGACGCTGCTCTACACGGCGCTCATCGGGTACATACACTTCGAGGCCCCGGAGGAGGAGCAAAACTTCTCCACCCTGCTGGAGTTCATCAATGCGATGGAGGTGCGGGAGGACGACGAGGAGTTCGAGAACACCGTCGATCTGATGTTTACGGAGCTGCGGGAACGCGACCCGGATCACTTCGCCGTGCGCCAATACCTCAAGTGTGCGCCAACATCGGCCAGATTCCCAAGCTGGAAAAGCTCATGGCGACCATCCGCAGCCGGGAAATCTCGGCCTGCCTCGTCCTCCAGGCGCAGAGCCAGCTCAAGGCGATTTACAAGGACAACGCCGACATCATCATCGGCAACTGCGACTGCTCCATTTTTCTCGGCGGCAAGGAGCCGACCACCCTCAAGGAGTTGTCCGCCGCTTTGGGTAAGGAGACAATAGACACCTACAACACCGGCGAGAGCCGGGGCCGGGAGACTTCCCACTCGCTGAACTATCAGAAACTGGGCAAGGAGCTTTTGAGCATCGACGAGCTTGCCGTCCTGGACGGCGGCAAGTGCATCCTCCATCTGCGCGGAGTTAGGCCGTTTTTGTCGGACAAGTACGACATCACCCGCCACCCGCTTTACAAATATCTGGCCGACGCGGACAAGCGGAACACCTTCAACATAGAGCGTTTCCTTTCCACCCGGCTGAAACCGAAACCCGGCGAGGTCTACGACGCATACGAAGTGGACGTTTCCGGGGAGGACGCCGCCACCTCATAGCTGGCGGCAACCCCCGCAACGGGAAAGCGTGTCCTTCAAAAATATCTAAAACATTTTTGGAGGTACATTATGGAATTTTTCAACTCTGCTGTGGACGTTCTTCAGACCCTCGTTGTCGCCCTGGGCGCTGGCCTGGGCATTTGGGGGGCCATCAACCTTCTGGAAGGTTACGGCAACGACAACCCCGGAGCCAATGCTCATGTACGGTAGAGAAGCACAAAGCAAAACAAGGATAGCCAGCCCTGCCACTATTCCGAAGTCAGGGGAACGCAATAGAAAAATTCATAGCTGTATGCTATACTTAATTAGCATTTGAACATATCAAGCTGACACAGCAATCTCTTTGCTTGCCGTTAATGCGCGTCTACCAATAGTCCGCACAAAGCAAGAGTAGCGTAAAGGTATAAAAATTTCAAACTTCTTTGTAACGAAATTCCGATTTCTCCGTCTAACCTATGAAGCTGAAGGAGGTGATGACAAGTATGGACTATGAAAAGCTCTATAAAGCCTACTATTTACAGGTATACTCGTATACTATTTCTCTTGCCAAAAATCGTGAGATAGCAGAGGAAATCACGCAGAACACATTCTATAAGGCTGTTTCTACAACATCACAATTCAAAGGTAAGTCAGATGAATTGACATGGCTCTGCTCCATAGCAAAAAACCTTTACCATGATGAAATGCGAAGCCGTCAGCGAGTAGCTGATGTGAGTGAAATCAATGACTTGCCATCAAATGAAAATGTTGAGAACTCAGTTGCAGATTCTGACATGGCGTTCCGCATACACCTCGTTCTTCACCGTTTGGAAGAACCATACAAAGAAGTCTTTCAGCTTCGCGTATTCGGGGAACTATCTTTTTCACAAATCGCTGCAATTTTTGGAAAAACAGAATCATGGGCGAGAGTTACTTATCATCGTGCAAAGCTAAAAATTCAAGAAAGGATGGATGAAAAGCATGAGTAAACAATGCGATATTGTTCGAGATATTCTTCCGCTGTATGTTGACGGTGCTTGCAGCGAAGCAAGCGCAGAGATGGTAAAAGAGCATTTGAACGCCTGTGCTGACTGTAACGCAATTTATCAGAAATTGCTTTCTCACACGAGCGAAGATGTTCTTCACGAAGAAAGCGAAAGCGTTATTATGCGCCATGAGGCAAAAGAAAAGCAGAGAGGCAGAAAAAAGATAACGATTGCTGTTCTCGTTTCCATCGCTCTTTGTATCATTGCAATTTTTACAGCTCTCTTTCTGTTACCTATAAACATTGCTTATGAGCCTGTCAAAATCGACTTCCCATTTGAGGTTGAAGATGTCGAAAACGTTGAAATGTACCACTATGACGGAGTGCCTGAATCAGCAGAAAAGAAAGTAGTTGTTGCTGAAAATGATATAAAGACCCTGTATGATAAGTTCAAGGGCTTATCCCTAAAAGACAAAACGACTGAGGAAACTGCCGGAGCAGATGTGACCAGCTTTAGATTTAACCTCTCAGATGGAACAAGCTACGATTTGATTTACGCCTGCTATGGGGTTAAAAACGGCGAATTGAAGTCAGCAGCAGGCGGTTTTAAGTATTTCACAAGTGCGGATATCGGCTCTTATTGGAACAATTTGAATACGGAACTTGAGGCAATTCCTATCAATGAGAGTGAATTGCCGTGAGCAGATAGCAAACCCAGCCGAGCCTGTCAACGGTCAAGATGAACGGCGCAAATGCGCCGCCGTTGACAGCCCCGCCCGTCTTTGCTGTTCGGTAATCAAGAGGGCGACAGCACAAGATGCTGCCGCCCTCTGCCATTATTCAGAAAGGGGGATTTTCCATGACCGAACACGAAAAGTATCAAGAACATATCCGGCATACACACGATGCCTTTTGCAAGACTGTTATTCGCCACGCTGCCATAGACGCAGCCCGGAGCATACGGAGCCGCCGCAAGCGGGAAATCTCGCTTGAATATCTGATAGAAGAAAAACACTATCCATTCAGTACCACAGATAAATACTTTGCGGAGCAATCCGGCATGACCAGCTATCCGCTTTTCGTCTGTGGTCAGATGGTGCTTTTGGAAAGTCCAGAGCTTGCCGCAGCCCTGTCCGCACTATCACAGATGGAACAGGAAATCATTTTCTTGTACTACTTCCAACGATTGACGCATAGGGAGATTGGACGGAGATATGGACGGGCTGGCAACACAACCGGGCGGCGTATTCAGATGATTTTACGGCGGCTACGGGCAGAGTTGGAGGGTTTGTCCTATGAGCCAGCTACTTCCCTATGAGACAATCGTTAAGGCAAGCGAGGGCGACCCGGAAGCTGTTGCCGCCGTCCTATCCCATTATGCGGGATATGTCCGCTCTTGTGCGAAAATGGACGGACAGATTAACACGGATATGCAGGAGCATATCGTCAGGCAACTGATAGAAAGCCTGTTGAAGTTCCGCTTTGACCGCTAAACAGAAAAGTTGTATAATTAGAGCCTGACAAATTAAACTTCAATGAGGGTAGAGCAAATGGAACAGATTATCAATTATAGAGACATACCCACAGATAAAAGGATTGACATATTAAATGCTCTTGAGCGAATAGGTTTTTTTCCGGCATACGGCGGCGTGAGAACAATGCAGCAAATTATGGAAAAGTCAGTTCCAGGTTCAGGCCCACAATTCTATTTCGTTTTCCGTGAAAATGAGTTGATAGGGTACAATTTTCTCATTGGGGACACTAAGAAATATAAAGCGTTCCCATGGCTTGCTATTAGCAATATGGATGAGCAGAAGTTGACTGTTTGTGAAGAACTGATGAAAATACAAATTGCCTTTTTTGAAGAACTCGGAATGCAAAAGATAGCAGATCATTGCGTTAGGATTATGGAAGATTACAGAAAAGGAATTGGAAAGCGGAAAGAAAGCGATTGCAGATAAATTCCATTTGAAAAACGGCTGACAATTTAATACCGCCGCCCATCACAGCGGAAGATAAGCAGTAAATCTTGAAAAGGTTTACTGCTTTTTTTGCGCCCATTTTCAAAAATCTTTGGCAAACCACACCGCCGGATTGTTGTAGGGAGCAGACAGGGAAAATAAAAAAATTTTCGCTGCGTTTGCCAAAACGCCCCCTTTTCACCGTTGTAGTGGTGAACAGCGGGCAGAACACGCCGCCGCAATCGCTATATTGGTGGAGCAAGCCAGTATATCCGCAAACCAGAGCCGCCGAGGAAAGCGGTAGTTTTTTAGAGCAAGATTCTACCGCAGTACCAAAATTCGCTTTTCGCTCATTTTGCCCCTGCGGGAATCTTGTTGGGGAGTGCCTTCCCCAAACCCTGCTTATGCGGCTTGCGCCGCTTAAAAATCCTTCAAAATATTTTTTCGGATTTTTCAAAAACAGTTCCGCTTCACACCCCGTTTTTCTCCTATTAGTGAGAGGACACCACGCACAGAAAGGAGGTTTTACCATGCGAAAACGATACAACACACCGCACCGCAGCCGGGTAGTCAAAACACGCATGACCGAGGAAGAATACGCCGAGTTTGCCCAACGGCTTTCTGCTTACAACATGAGCCAAGCCGAGTTTATCCGGCAAGCCATAACCGGGGCAGCCATACGCCCCATCATAACCGTTTCTCCTGTCAATGACGAGCTGCTTGCCGCTGTCGGGAAACTGACCGCCGAATACGGCAGGATCGGCGGCAACTTAAACCAGATAGCCCGGACGCTGAACGAGTGGCACAGCCCCTACCCGCAGCTTGCCGGGGAGGTACGGGCGGTGGTTTCCGACCTTGCTGCCCTAAAGTTTGAAGTCTTGCAGAAAGTAGGTGACGCTGTTGGCAACATTCAAACATATCAGCTCTAAAAATGCGGACTATGGCGCAGCGGAAGCCTACCTCACATTTGAGCATGACGAGTTTACCATGAAGCCCACCCTTGATGAAAACGGGCGGCTGATACCGAGGGAGGATTACCGCATTTCTTCCCTTAACTGCGGGGGCGAGGATTTCGCTGTTGCCTGTATGCGGGCTAATCTCCGCTATGAGAAAAACCAAAAACGGGAAGATGTGAAAAGCCACCACTATATCATCAGCTTTGACCCACGGGACGGGACAGACAACGGCTTGACCACAGACCGGGCGCAGGAACTGGGGGAACAGTTCTGCAAGGCACATTTCCCCGGACACCAAGCCCTAATCTGCACCCACCCGGACGGGCATAACCACAGCGGGAATATCCATGTGCATATCGTCATCAACTCCCTGCGGATTTATGAAGTCCCGCTTCTGCCCTACATGGACAGACCAGCCGACACAAGGGAGGGCTGCAAGCACCGCTGCACCAATGCCGCTATGGAATATTTCAAGAGTGAAGTCATGGAGATGTGCCACCGGGAGGGGCTTTACCAAATCGACCTCTTGAACGGCAGCAAGGAACGGATAACGGAACGGGAATACTGGGCGGCAAAGAAAGGGCAGCTTGCCCTTGATAAAGAGAATGCCGCCAGAGAAGCCGCCGGACAGCCGACCAAGCCTACCAAGTTTGAAACGGACAAGGCGAAGCTGCGCCGGACGATACGGCAGGCACTTTCCCAAGCCGCCAGCTTTGACGAGTTTTCTTCCCTTTTGCTGCGGGAGGGTGTGACCGTTAAGGAGAGCCGGGGGCGGCTTTCCTACCTCACGCCGGACAGGACAAAGCCTATCACAGCCCGGAAGCTGGGGGACGATTTTGACAAGGCTGCTGTCCTTGCCCTGCTCACGCAGAACGCCCACAGAGCCGCCGAAAAGCCCAAAGCCATACCGGAATACCCACATACCCAAAAGGGACGCTTGCAGGAGGAAAAAGCCGCAAAAACCACCCCGGCAGACAACACCTTGCAACGCATGGTTGACCGGGAAGCTAAGCGAGCCGAGGGCAAGGGCGTGGGCTATGACCGCTGGGCGGCAAAGTACAATCTAAAGCAAATGGCGGCTACCGTTACCGCCTATCAGCAGTACGGCTTTTCTTCCCCGGAGGAACTGGACGAAGCCTGTTCTGCCGCCTATACCGCCATGCGGGAAAGCCTTACAGAGCTGAAGCAGGTGGAAAAGACGCTGGACGGGAAAAAGGAGCTGCAACGGCAGGTGCTTGCCTATTCCAAGACCCGCCCTGTCCGGGACGGGCTGAAACAGCAGAAAAACGCCAAAGCAAAAGCAGCCTACCGACAGAAGCACGAAAGCGACTTTATCATAGCAGACGCAGCCGCCCGTTATTTTAGGGAGAACGGCATTTCCAAGCTGCCAAGCTATAAAGCCCTGCAAGCAGAGATTGAAGCCCTTATCAAAGAGAAAAACAGCGGCTACAACGATTACCGGGCAAAACGGGAGGAATACCGCCGCTTACAGACTGTCAAGGGCAATATCGACCAGATTTTACGCCGGGAACGCAAGCCTGTGAAAAGGCAGGAACAGGAACGATAAAAACCGCCCCAAAATGTACCCGAACCTATACAGAACAAGGGGGCTGCCCCGTACCCTATCCGCAATACCAAAGGGTTTTTTAACGGGCTTACAGGGCAGAAAAACCCCGAAAATGATACCGAGATGATACAGAATTACCGCCGATACCGCCACACCAGCGGAAACGGCAGAAAGGAGCGCACCCATGCCAAGAATGAGCAAGAAACGGCGGCTGGAATGGTCTTTTTTCCTGCGGCAAGTGAAAGTTGGGAATACCACCTGCGACCGTATCACATACAACGACCTCTGCCGGGGCTGTACCCATAGCTGCAAGCAGAGCTTCCGGGCGGTTATCATACTCTGCCCCCGCTACTACTCCAAACGCCGGAAAAAGGAGGACAGGGACAATGGCAGATAACCGCAAGTATTACTACCTCAAGCTGAAAGAGAACTTTTTTGACAGCGACTCCATTGTGCTGCTGGAAGATATGAAAGACGGGATTTTATACTCCAATATCCTCTTGAAGCTGTACTTAAAATCGCTGAAAAACGGCGGGAAATTGCAGCTTGACGAGCATATCCCCTACACAGCGCAGATGATAGCGACACTGACCCGCCACCAGATAGGGACGGTTGAGAGGGCTTTAGAGATTTTCCGGCAGTTGGGGCTTGTGGAGCAGCTTGACAGCGGGGCTTTTTATATGACCGATATTGAGCTGATGATAGGACAGTCCTCTACCGAAGCCGAGAGGAAACGGGCTGCAAGGCTGGAAAACAAGGCACTTTTACCGCCCCGGACAAAAGGCGGACATTTGTCCGACATTCGTCCACCAGAGATAGAGATAGAGTTAGAGAAAGAGATAGAGATAGAAAAAGAGAGAGAGGGAGAAACGGGACACCCCGCCCCCGCTGCTTATGGCAGATACAACAATGTGATACTGACCGATACAGAGCTTTCCGGGCTGAAAACAGAGCTGCCCGACAAGTGGGAGTATTACCTTGACCGGCTTTCCTGCCATATCGCTTCCACCGGGAAGCAGTACCACAGCCATGCAGCCACCATTTACAAGTGGGCGCAGGAGGACGCTGCCAAAGGCAAGGCTGCCCCGAAACAGGGCATACCCGATTATTCATGCAAGGAGGGCGAGAGCTTATGAAAAACGAGATTGAAGCTATGATTACGGACATTACAACCACTACCACCGAAGCGGAGGATTACACAGGCGAGGACGGGCTTTTATACTGCGGTAAGTGCCATACGCCCAAAGAAGCCTATTTTGCAGAGGGAAAGACTTGTTTCGGGCGTGACCGCCACCCAACAGACTGCGACTGCCAGCGGGCAGCCCGTGAAAAGCAGCAAGCCGCCGAAAGCCGACAGAAGCACCTTGAAAAAGTGGAGGACTTGAAACGCCGGGGCTTTACTGACCCTGCTATGCGGAACTGGACATTTGAGCATGACAACGGCAGAAACCCACAGACCGAAACCGCCCGCTTTTATGTGGAGAGCTGGGAAACCATGCAGGCTGAAAATATCGGCTACCTGTTTTGGGGAGGCGTGGGGACGGGAAAAAGCTACCTTGCCGCCTGTATCGCCAACGCCCTTATGGAAAAAGAGGTTGCCGTCTGCATGACAAACTTTGCAACGATACTGGGTGACCTTGCCGCCAGCTTTGAGGGCAGGAACGAATATATTTCCCGCCTTTGCAGCTACCCCCTGCTGATACTTGATGATTTTGGTATGGAGCGAGGGACAGAATACGGGCTGGAACAGGTTTACAGCGTGATTGACAGCCGTTACCGAAGCGGCAAGCCGCTGATCGCCACGACCAACCTCACGCTGGAGGAATTGCAGCACCCGCAGGACACGCCCCACGCCCGTATCTATGACAGGCTGACTTCCATGTGCGCCCCCGTCCGCTTCACGGGCAGCAACTTCCGAAAGGAAACCGCACAGGAAAAGCTGGAACGCTTAAAGCAACTGATGAAGCAGCGAAAGGAGAGCCTATGACAGAAACCAAACAGACAAGCACCACCAAAACAGACCGCCGCCCGGACTGTGTAACGGAAATCCGCATGGGCAACTCCGTCCTTACCGTTTCCGGCTTCTTCAAGCAGGGCGCAACCGACACCGCAGCCGACAAGATGATGAAAGTGCTGGAAGCGGAAGCTGCTACACAAAAAACGGCGATTTGACCGACCATAAAGAAGCAGATTTGACGCTTTTGCCGCTATACAGACAGCCGCCCCATGTGGTACAATCAAGGTACGGAATAGTGGGGCTGGCTGTCGGAAACGGAGGATTTTATGTTAAGACAGACCAACCAACAACCAATTACCGCCCTTTACCCAAGACTATCCCATGAGGACGAGCTGCAAGGCGAAAGCAATTCCATTTCCAATCAGAAGCGTATCCTTGAAACCTATGCAAAGCAGAACGGCTTTTCCAATCTGCGCTGGTACACGGACGACGGTTATTCTGGTGCGAACTTTCAAAGACCCGGTTTTCAAGCCATGCTTGCGGACATTGAAGCCGGAAAAGTCGGGACAGTTATCGTAAAGGATATGTCGAGGTTAGGGCGAAACTACCTGCAAGTGGGAATGTACACGGAAATGATTTTCCCACAGAAAGGTGTCCGCTTCATCGCTATCAATGACGGAGTGGACAGCGCACAGGGCGACAATGATTTTGCCCCGCTGCGGAATATCTTTAACGAATGGCTGGTGAGAGATACGAGCAAGAAAATCAAAGCAGTGAAACGCTCAAAAGGCATGAGTGGCAAGCCTATCACAAGCAAGCCTGTGTATGGCTACCTCATGGACGAGGACGAAAATTTCATCATTGACGAGGAAGCTGCACCCGTAGTCAAGCAGATATACAATTTCTGCCTTGCCGGGAATGGTCCGACCAAGATAGCCCGTATGCTCACAGAGCAGCAAATCCCCACGCCGGGGACGCTGGAATACCGCAGGACGGGCAGCACCCGCCGCTACCACCCCGGCTATGAGTGCAAGTGGGCAACCAATACCGTTGTGCATATCCTTGAAAACCGGGAATACACGGGCTGCCTGGTAAACTTCAAGACGGAAAAACTCTCTTATAAAGTCAAGCACAGCGTAGAAAACCCGGAGGAAAAGCAAGCGATATTCGAGAACCACCACGAGCCTATCATAGACACCCAAACATGGGAACGGGTGCAGGAGCTTCGCAAGCAGCGCAAACGCCCCAACCGCTATGATGAAGTGGGCTTGTTCTCCGGCATACTGTTCTGTGCAGACTGCGGCAGTGTGATGTATCAGCAGCGATACCAGACGGACAAGCGCAAGCAGGACTGTTATATCTGCGGCAACTACAAGAAACGCACCCATGACTGTACAGCGCACTTTATCCGCACCGACCTCTTGACCGCTGGTGTACTATCCAATCTGCGGAAAGTGACCAGCTATGCGGCAAAGCATGAAGCCCGGTTTATAAAGCTCTTGATTGAGCAGAACGAGGACGGGGGCAAGCGCAGGAACGCCGCCAAGAAAAAGGAACTGGAAGCCGCCGAGAAACGCATAGCCGAGTTATCCGCTATCTTCAAGCGGCTGTATGAGGACAGCGTGACCGGGCGCATATCAGACGAGCGTTTCACAGAGCTGTCGGCAGACTATGAAGCAGAGCAACGGGAACTGAAAGAAAAAGCCGCCGCTATCCAAGCGGAGCTTTCCAAAGCACAGGAAGCCACCGTGAACGCAGAAAAGTTTATGAATGTTGTTCGGCGGCATACCAGCTTTGAAGAACTTACCCCTACTCTGCTGCGGGAGTTTGTAGAGAAAATCGTTGTACATGAGTGCAGCTATGACGAGAACAAGACCCGCAGACAGGACATTGAGATTTATTATTCTTTTGTTGGCAAGGTGGACTTGCCCGAATAACCGCCCGACCTATCCGACACAAGAGCTAAGTGCCGGATAGGAACGGCAAAATTTTTTACACTTCTATTACTTCTTTATCGCACATCAGTAAAAAGCCAGGGCATGAAGCACTTGATACCCAATTAGAGGCATAAGAAAATACAAATAAAACAGTTGTGTATGCCGCAGTTTTAGGAGTTGGATTGCAAGCAAACATTGTGTTTTATCAAACAGAGCGGTATAATAGCTAGCAATAGGGACAGCCTTAGCCATAACACCGGAATACCAACTAGAAAGGCAGGAGCAACGTTATGAAAATCAGCTATAAGCCGCTATGGAAAACACTGATAGACAAGAATATGAGCAAGCGGGATTTACGTCTGCAAGCACATTTAACAACAAACCATATTGCCAATATGGGCAAGGGCGAATATATTTCTTTGCAGACTTTGGTAAAAATTTGCGATACGCTGAACTGCGATATCTCCGATGTGATTGAGCTGGTTCATGACGGCAACGGAGGCACAAGATGATAACAGTTGCGATTTGCGATGATGAGCCGTATTTTTTAGTCCACTTACGCAAAAGTGTGGAACACTATTTTTTTATACAAAAGCAGGAAATTCAAATTTTTGAGTTTGATAATGGAGAATCGTTACTATCAAGCGGGCAAAATTTTGATATGATTCTGATGGACTTAAAACTTCCGGGCAAAAATGGATTAGAGATTATTCAACAGTTGCGCAGAGAAAAGTGCAGATGTCAGGTTATTTTTATTACATCTTATCAAGAGTACGCTTTACAGGCGTTTCAGGTTGATGCGGTTCATTATCTGCTTAAACCCATTACGGACGAAAATTTGTATCAAGCCCTTGACCGGACCATTGAACGCATGGGAAAAACCGACTCAAAAACACTGACTATAACAAAGGGGGCTTGCACAGAAATTGTTTTTATTAAGGATATTTTATATTGTGAAGTTATGGATCATAGACTTTATATCCATACAAAAGACACGACATATAATTATTTGGGTACGTTAGACGAACTACATAAGAAACTGGACAGCCGCTTTTTTCGGTGCCATAAAAGCTATATTGTAAATATGGAAAAGGTCGTCAGTAAGCAGGGGGATGCTGCCACTGTAATAGGGGGCGGCCAAGTCTTAATATCCAGAAGAAAACAGCAGGAATTTGCACAAAGTCTTTTGAAATTTGTAAGAAAGGAGCTGCTATAATGAATTTTCTTACCATAATGTTTTACATATGGTGGCTATTGATAAACGCGTTTTATAGCTTTGCTGAGTATGATTTTTTCTCTCGATTTGCATTCAGAAAAACCAAGCTGCGCTATTTGTTGCTTTACATTGGAATTATCTGCTTTTTTACTATCATTGAACTTTCTGTACGACCACCTGCTTTGCTGCGCGAGTTTTTTCATGCAGCAATTATGTATGTATTTATGGCCTGCTCTTTCAAGTACAAAAGTTTAGAAGGTGTTACTCCAATCGTTATTATATTTTCTTTGGAAACTTTCATGGAGGGCACTTCTGCCATTCTAATGCGCTGGATCGTGGGGAGAATTACTGCATCGGTCTTTGGCAACATCATTCAGATGTCATTGTCCGTTGTACTTGCTCTGCTGTTTTATTTCATTCTTCGCTATGTGGTAAGCTGGCATAAATCTTCGGCTGGTCAGGCCGCTTCCTCCTACTTATATGTGCTTCTGCTGCCATGTACATTTATCGTTTGGGTGGTGCGGTTTGGATTTGGCTTGGATAACACGAATCTAACAAATGCGGAATTTCCCTTTTCCGGGCTCCCCTTGGCCTGGGCGCTGCTTGCAATCAGCGGCGCAGCCGTTACTTTTTTTATTGTTCTGAAAGTATTTGAAAACATTATGACATTATCGCAGCAGAAAACGGAAAAGGCTTTATTGGATAATCAATTACGTGTGCAGAAAATGTATCTGGCAGAGGCGCAAAAACGCGATGAACAGTTATCCTCCTTTCAGCATGATATTGACAACCATCTCTCCGTTTTATTTGGATTGCTGAAAGAAAAAAAATACAGCGACGCTGAACAATACTTTCAAAAATTACAGATAGCCTCTACCGCTCTGCGCCGTAATATACACACCGGTAACGCGGTGCTTGACGTCTTACTAAGAGAAAAAATAGGCTATGCTGAGCAAAATCAAATCGCGGTTTCATGCCACGCGAGTTTGCCTCCCAATCTACCTGTTGATGATATGGATTTGTGCATTATTGTTTCAAACACTTTGGATAATGCGATTCAAGCATGCGCGAAGACAAGGGAATGTGAGCCAAAGATCGATATTACAATAAAAGTACGGCGTCAATTTTTATTGATTGAAATCACCAATACAGCGCCACCTATGGTTACGACGACACTAGGGATAGGTCTTAAAAATGTGGTCAGATCAGTGGAAAAATATCAAGGTACAATGGAAATTGGGAATGACGCTGGGCGCTATCGCATCAGCGTTTTACTTTGCTTAGCAACGAGCATTTCACCGGATACGCAGGAAAAATAACCGTTCACGCTACAGGGCTTTCTTTATGCCGAATGTGTGCGATATAGCATATAGAAAGATTTTTGTGGGAGGTGAAATTATGTCAATTCAGTCCATGCTATCCGCCAGTACGGCCATGTACCAGATTCAGTCCATGCAGTCCCTACGCTTCCAAACGCAAAGGCCCGTTCTGAACCCTTGGCGCAGTATGGTTCCAAACTATGCGCAGATGAACGACAGAATATTGGGCCGTGTTCTGTTTGACAAATACTCACGCATGAATGATCAGATAGATGCGCTTGCCGCCTATGAGCGTGAATCGAAAGCGTTTGATTCTGAGTTTGATTCCGTATTCGGTGAGCTGAAAGCATCATCATCGGCCCTGAAGCCTTATAGCGGCGACAGTGTTTTCCACCCTATAGGTTATGGCAGCAGCAATTCCGATGTGGCAACGGTGACGGAGAATACGGCGGCGGTGACGGCTCCAATCCATTTAGAAGTTACGCAAACAGCGGCCTCCACGTCCTACGCCTCTAGGGCGCTGAGTTCCGAGGGGAATTCACTGCAGGGGCGGCATACGCTGAACATCACCGGCTCCGATGGAACCGTCACCTCAATCCATGTGGAATTTGACTCTACGGAAGATAATAAAACCAATCTGAATCGGATGGCTGCGGCGATTAACGAAAGGAATCTGGGTATTACGGCTTCCGTATCCGAATCGGACGGCAAAAGCACCCTGGTCTTTACTGCCGACAAAACGGGCACAGAACACGCATTTACAGCGGAGCTGAGCGGCGAAAGTTCCGCAAGAGTCGGTTTGGAACAAAAGCGGCAGGCCAGGGACTCCAAATACACGGTGGATGGCGGCGAAGAACAGGTGTCACAGAGCAACGAGATCAAGCTGCTGGACGGCGATCTGGGCGTCACGCTCAGAGGGACCGGCAGCACAGACATTGCTCACAGGACGGTAGACGACGCCCAGACTGTGGAAGCGGTGAAGAAGTTTGCAGACAGTTATAACAAGGTGTTGAGCTTTCTGGGCAAGTACAAAGATAAATCCAGCTCGCTGAACAGTATGGCATATTCTTATGGCCTCACGCGGTTGATGTCGGGAACCCTTTCCCATATTGGCATTAATGTAGACGGCAAGGGAGCCCTTTCCGTCGATGAAGTGAGGCTCAAGGATGCGCTCAGAAATACCCGTGAGGATGTGGAAAAGGTTCTAGGCCGCTCGGTTAACCCTTATGCCAGAACCGAAAGCATACTCATTCAGCGGCAGGCTCACAGTTTTTATCCCAAACCTCAATCGTTATCTGATTCCAACTATATGTATGGACGCAACCGAAAATATGTTAGTCCCAATATACATGGAATGTTCTTTAGTTACCTGGTCTAAACCGCAAAAGCCCTGGAGAGGAGTTGTAGCAAAATCTTTGTTTGCTACAACTCCTCTCCAGAGCTTTTATGTGGTAATTCGCCGGATACGGAGCATAGCTGACCGTTCACGCAACGGCCCTTTTTTTCCACTGAATACGTGCGATATAGCATATATAGAAAGGTTTTTCCTTTCTAACTTTTGTTGGAGGTGAAATTATGTCAATGCAGTCAATATTGTCCGCAAGCGCGTCTATGAGCCGTATTCAAAAAATGCAGTCTGTCCGCTCCAAAACCCAAGGGCAAATTGATGTCTTAAACGCGGAGATCAAGCAAGACGGCGGAGATTCCAAAAAGGAAGAACAGGTCAATGCCCTGGAGGAGCAGTCCGCCAACCTGACGGGCAATCTGATGGGTGAACTGAGCGGCGTCAACGAAACACTGAAGCCGGAAAAGGAGCCCACAAAGCCCGAGGAAGATACAAGCAAAGGCGATAAAGTTCCGGATACCGATCAGGTGGAACTGTCTAAGCCATCAGACGCAACGATAGAGAGCAAGGCGATCCGAAGCAATGCACCGGCGATCTATGACGCGGCGGGCGAGGTCAAAGAAGCAGTTCTCTCTCCTGAAAAGAGACTGGACATAAAAGCGTGAGTAAGGCGTACTACTGAAAATGAGTCTAAAATTGCTGTAGAAAGGACGGATACAAAATGTCAATGGTAGTAAAACCGGGCTATGTAAATCCCCTGACAATGATGGGACAAAAAAAGACTGGACTGACACCGGCAGTACACACACAGCAGAAAGGTGAGCAAAAAGACGATGTGAAAGACCTGGAGACAAAGCAGCAAGGTCTTCAAAATCAAATTCTGCTGATGAAGAGCACCACCTCAACCGGAACTGCCGGAACTGAAGAGCTGGAGCAGAAGCTGGAGGAAATCTCCACAGAACTGAAAGCTGCAAAATCTCAGACAGTACAGGCGGCAGATACCCAGTCGATGAGGAGAAGATTTGACACATATGAGCCTGCCAAAGAAGAAGTAGATTCCTGCGGCCTCTACAAAATACAGCAGGACGAAGATAAATATCAGGTTCTTTTCTCCCCTTATTCTGACCAATAGTAAATGATTTTTCACAACACGACAGTAAACTTTAAAGCCGTCGTGCAGTGGAGTGGTTCTATGCCCTTTTATGGCGGCTTTGAGGATAATCAAAGCCGCCATTTTTATGCGGCCATTGGAGGCCGCACATGAGCAGATCCCCCTTTTGCATTACCCCCTAACCGGAGGACAAGCCACAACAGAATAGCGAAAAAGTCCAACAGGGCGCAAGTGAAAGACCAATCACTTGCGCCCTATTTTTATGCGACAAGACCAGATCTATTCCGTTGTGATTCGTCTGCGATTGCAGCCGAACGCCGGGGATATTTGCAAGGATTCCGCACCGCCCTTTTAACCGGGCCGCCAGTTTATAAAAAGTTTAGAAAATCCGGCACAGGAGGGCCGGAAACTTTTCTTTTCCAGCCGGTCAGGTTCGGGCCTCGTCGTCGCAAACTGCGCTATGTTCCTTCGGGCGCTTCGCGTCCGAAATCCGCCCGCTCCGTTGCTCCTCCTCTCCCCACAAAATCTGCGATTTTGTGGGGACCCCCAATCCCCGATGTTCGGCCCCGCTGCCGTTCCCCGCCTCCCCCGTTTCGATTCGCGCAAACCCAAAGCGAAACGGAGGAAAGGCAGATGGAAGTCACCATCAAAATAAACGGACAAGCCCTGTCCGTGGAAGTCAGTGTCGAGGTTTACGAGTGCCTTGACCGGGCCGACCACTAAGAGGAAAACCTAGCGCACGAGAAGCGCCGCCATTGGGACATACGGGAGTTTGACGAGTACATAGTCGCTACCGAGGGACATTCGCCCTATCAAGAAACGACGGAAGAACAGGTCTGCCGCAAAGAAACGCGGGACGAACTGCTTTCCGTTCTGGAGAGCTGCACCGAAGCGCAGCGCCGTCGGTTCCTGCTCTACGCACTGGACGGGTTGAGCTTTGAACAGATCGCCCGGCTGGACGGCTGCTCAAGAGTCGCAGTTCATTACAGCATAGAAGCTGTACGAAAGAAATTTAAAAAGTTTTTCAAAAACCACCTTAACGAAACGCCGTTTTCGGGCTAACCAAGTGAGGGACAGGCTTTACCGCCTGCCCTTCTTGCCATTTTAGGAGGTCAGCCCATGACGGTAATCAATCTGAAACTCTACTACTATGGGGACTACCGCAAGGCCCGCGACGAGATGAAGGAGCTGCTGACCGTCAAGGCCAATGTTGACCGGCTCATGGGCTATGACGAGAAAAGCGCCGAGCAGGAGAAAGAGAAATCCCCGGCCCGGTGACGTTCCCCCGCCGTGGTTTTCCCGGAGGGAAAGCGCACAGCGCCTTTCCCTCTTGTCTGCCGTAATTGCGCGGGGCGGGGGCCGGGTCAAGAGTGCGGCGGGACGCCGCACCGCCATCGGCGGCTTGCTCTTGACGCGGTTTCCGCCCTGTGCTACTCCTGCGGGCCGCGCCCGCATAAGCGTCCGAAGGACGCGCAGCCAGCTCCGGCACGGAGCTGTTCAAGGGGGATTGGGGGCGCTGCCACCAACAAGCAAAATGGGGATCGCCGCGTCAGCGGGATTCCCATTTTGGCCTGTGTGTATTAACACAGGCATCGCTTGCCGGTTTCTCTGCTCCAAGCCATCCGTTTCCATCACTCCGCGCTTTCTCTGCCATCGGGAGCCTGCCCGATCAGACCCAGCTCCTTCGCTTTCAGCACGGCGTCCATCGCGTTGTTCACCCCCAGCTTTTTATAGGCCAGGGACGTATGGGATTTGATAGTTGGAATACTGAGGCCCGTCATTTCGGAAATCTCCGCGTTCTTGTAACCTTGGGCAAGCAGCTCCAGCATAAGCGTCTGCTGCTTTGACAGCTTGACGGGCTTATCCGTTTTCCCGCCTGCTTCCGTCATGTATCCCCTGTGGCTGGTGCCGAAGCTGTGCGCCGCCAGCATGACGGCGTTTACATAGGCGCGGGTAAGGGGGCCGGTGTATTCTTTGCCGCCCACTTTTGAGAGGATGCGCTTCAGGACAGGCACCACGGCCTCGCCCTCATCGGCGACCACCCGGACAAAGCCATAGGGCTGCAATACTTCCAGCGTTTCCGTAAGCTCTTCCTCCGCTTCGTTCTTCCGGTTTAACGTCCAGTACAGCGCGGCGTAGGCCCGCGCGGTGGTGAAGTGCTGGAAGGAACGGAAAAATTCAATATGGTCGGTGTCCGTCACATAGTAGCGGTCCAGCCATTCCCGGGCCGCGTCACCGTGGGGCTGGCCTATAAGCCCGCCACTGCCGAGCAGACCGGCCGTCTGTTCCTTGTTTACAGCGCGGACGGTAGGGGCGCGGAGTGGCTGTATCAGTCCAGCTATGACAGGAACAGCGGAAATGTGATTGCCTCCACCGGGCATTTCAGCGTGTACGGTGTGGGATATAAGCCCGCCCCGGCCTTTACCGACACCGTGAACCATTGGGCCAAAGCGGATATTGACTTTGTGGTAAGCCGTGGCCTGCTGGCTGGAACCGGCGACGCCACCTTTACGCCAGACGGCACCACCACGCGGGGAATGTTCGTGACGGCATTGGGACGGCTGGCCGGGATAGACCCCTTAGCCTTCTCTTCCAGTCGGTTTAATGACGTTGCCGCCACCGCCTACTATGCGCCCTATGTGGAGTGGGAGGCCTCTAAGGGGATTGTCACCGGCACCGGGGACAAGACCTTTAACCCCGACGCCACCATCACCCGCGAACAGATGGCGGCCATTATGCAGCGTTACGCCGACAAACTGGGGTACACCCTTCCCGTGGCCCGTAAAGCGGAGATTTTCGCGGACGAGGGGCAGATTACCAACGGCATGAAAAACGCGGTACAGGCCATGCAGCAGGCAGGCGTGATGAACGGCAAGGGTGGCCACCGTTTCGGCCCCAAGGACACCGCCACCCGCGCCGAGGCCGCCGCCGTCCTGCGGCGTTTCGTGGAGATCGTCATAGACCCCGCCGCCGCTGGCGGATGGGGGCAGAACGACGCGGGGCGCTGGCTCTATTATCTGGACAGCAAGCCCGTCACCGGCTGGAAACAGCTTGACGGCAAATGGTATTGGTTTGACGCTGCGGGCCTCATGCAAGCCGGGGGCTGAAAGCAGATCGGCGATAGCTGGTACTACTTCTACCCGGACGGCAGCATGGCCGTGAACACCAAGGTGGACGGCTATGAGGTCGGCCCGGACGGCAAGCGGAAAGAAGATTAACAAAACAAGTGCGTCACACATACGGACGGGGCAGCGGGCGTAGGGAGTACCCTTGCCCGCCGCCCTGTTTCGGGAAAGGGGTTGTCATGGAAAAATGGGTATTGGCCATCGGTTACGACAAAGAAAAGTTCAACGAAGCCCAGCGCGAATCCTTGAAATACAGTATCTTGATCCGCATGGCCCCCGACCTGTCGGCAGCCGCAGCATGGCTGGCAAAACAGAACAATTTCCTGCTTGCCGTCCTTTTTTTAGACGCCTCGGACTTCCTGCCTCCCTTGAAAATCCTCCGCAGTCTGACAAAGGCCCCGATTCTGGTCATGCGCCACCGATACGACGGCGCGGAAAAAGTCGCCGCCATCGAAGCGGGCGCGGACGAGTACATCCAGTGGCCCGACACCATCCCGGAGGGCGTGGCGAGCTGCCGTGCGCTCATCCGCCGCTACACCGAGCTGAACCGGCAGGACGACAAGCAGCTCAATATCCTGTCGCGCGGGAGCATCTTCATCAGCGTGGACTATCACAAGGTTTTCATCAATACCCAGGAGGTGGTGTTTCCGCGCCGGGAGTTCGACCTGTTCTATCTGGTGGCGTCCAATCCGGGCCGCGTGTTCACCCAGGAACAGCTTATGAAAAGATTTGGAGCGGCGACTACCTCCCCACCGAAAACAGCCTGCACTCCTGTCTGCGCCGGATTCGGCGGAAGCTGGAGGCGGCGGGCGCGCCCTGCACGATACAGAATACGCGCGGCGTGGGCTACTGCTTTCTGCAAGAGGAACCATGAACCGGCAAGAAGCGGCTTAATCCTTGAGATTAAGCCGCTTTTGCGTCGCAACTTGCGTTATTTGCTTATCTCCTGACAGCCTGCGGTCAGGCTGTTGACAGTTTCTCCCAGTATACTTCCCCTTGAGACAAAAGGGGAAACGTGGAGAGCGCGACGGCTGAACACGGTGTCCCCAACACGGGGGGACAATTTTGCAGGGGACAAGCACAGGAGGGGAAAACTGAAAACAGAATCGAGCAGGCCAATCAAGCGCCGCAATCCTCAAGGGGAATGCGGCGCTTTTTCATTCGACACAATGCGTCTCGTGCCGCCGTATCTCTCCCGCAACTTGCATACTTCTTCCAGTTCCGCCCAAATGCAGACGGGAGGGCCGCAGCCGCTTCCCCTGGTGCCGCTCCCCGCCTCCGTATCAGTCCGCAACGACCCAAGACTGATACGGAGGAAAGGAAAATGTTTGATAACAGAAGCGATTACGCACAGAACAAGCGCGACAAAGATAGCATCGTCTACATAAGCGTCACCGGCCCCGTCCGGCTGACCCGCGCCGACTTCCCCAGCGAGGCCGAGTTCCTAAAATGGAAACGCTGGTCTGACGGCAATTATCACGCCGCCGAAAAAGCGGGGCGCTGCCATAGCGACAACTGCCTCCCCTTGATGGCGGAATACCTCGACCTCATCGCGTCCGGCCCGTCCGTAGAGGACGATCTGTTCCTGCGGCTGGCCGAAGCCGAGCGCGCCCGAACCCGTGCCCTCCAGATGGTGCAGATCAGAAGCTGCCTGACACAGAAACAGTTCCGCCGCCTTTGGCTGCTGTGCGTGGAAGAAATGAGCGTGGAGGCCGTTGCTGCGGCGGAGGGTGTGACCCATCAGAATGTGTCCAAGTCCATCATCAAGGCCAGAAAAAAACTTCAAAAAATTTGGGCATATAAGGAAAAACAGGGTGCGAAACCGCCCTTCAAAACGTGAATAGTGAAGGACATGCTTTCCCCCTCCTTCACTGTACCATGAAAATTGAATAGACGGTATTGCAGGCACAAAACCCGCGTGATAGCGGGCAGGGCGCGCCGCCAAGACGATAGCTTCAGGAGGTGGATGGACAAGCTATCTGAGCGATCTACGAGGCCCTGCACCCAGGGATGGAATCCTGGGGCGCGACGACAGCGCGGGGGACAATGAAACTTTCTCACGACCCCTCACAGACTTGAAGGGGAACCCTGCCGCATACGCCAGCCCCACGGGGCAGCGGTGCGGCGGAGTTATGACAGTCCCGCCAGGGACGGCCTGCAATATCCCCCGCGCCATCTTTATGGCGCATCGCCGGGGGCGCGTGGCAAATACGGCGGAATCGTTGAAATTGAATAGGGACAGCCGCGCCGAAGTGTGCCGTATGTTATGACGGCTCCAACCTTTTGGCGCGGCTGCTTCCTTTTCTCAAATACAGGAGGCATCACTATGACGAATATGATTACCGCCCTTCCGGGCGCAATAGATTGGGAAACACGGCGGCCTGCACGAGCAGGATCGGCCTGACGATAGACGAGGCCGCAGAGTATACGGGCATCGGGCGCAACACACTCCGGCGTCTGGTGGGCTGGGGGAAAATCCCCGTCCTGCGGATTGGGCGCAAGACGATTATCCGCGCGGATGTCATGGACTATTTCATGCAGCTCAACCAGGGTCGCGACCTGCTGGAGTGTGAACAGGTGCGCGCGGCGGATTGAGTTTTCTCTAAACTTCAGCGGCAGAATTGAAGCCTGTGCTGCCTTTTGCTATAATGAAAACAACACATCACAACAGCTCCATTTGCCGCATGGAAAGGAGCACGTTATGGCAAAAGGTTCTGTTTAAAAAAGGGAAAGAAGTGGTACTATCGCTTTTACGTTGAAGATGAAAGCGGCAACCGCGCCCAGCACGAGTTCCCCGGTACAAAGAGCAAGAGTGAAACGGAATCCATGCTTCGCAAAGCAATGGAGGAATACGAGCGGACGCAGTTTCTCGCTAAGTCTGAAAACCTCACGCTGGGCGGCCTGCTGGACAAGTGGATAGAGGAAGATTTGAAGCCGAGCAACCACAGCAACGGAACGGTCGATGCCTACATCGGCGTGGTCGGGCGCATCAAGAAGCACCCCATCGGGAATCGGAAGCTGAAAAAGGTAACGGCGGAGCATCTGCAAGCCTATATGGACTTGTTGAGCTTGGGCGGAACCAGCCCGGACGGGACGGCGGCGGAGCCGTTGATCATCGGCTATCTGAGGCAGTATTCAGCGGTCTTGCGCGGCGCTTTCCGCTTCGCCGTGTTCCCGAAAAAGTACATCTCTTTCAACCCGATGGACTATGTGACATGGAGAGGAACCGCCGACGAATACGAGCTATTCGCGGACGAGTGCGGCGAGGAAAACCCAATCCCGGTGATTTCCTATGAGCAGTATCAACTGTTGATTGACTTTCTCAAAGGAAAAGAAAACCCGGCCTTGCTCCCTATCCAGATCGCGTACTTTACGGGCCTGCGCATCGGCGAGGCGTGTGCTCTGACATGGCAGGACATTGACCTGAAGGAACAGTGTTTGACGGTGCGCCGCAGTATGCGCTACAACGCCTCCCGGCATAAGATGGAGATCGGGCCGACCAAGCGCAAGAAAATCCGCACGGTGGACTTCTGCGACACCCTCGCCGCCATCCTGCGGGCGGTCAAGAAGGAACAGCTCGAAAGCCGCTTCAAGTATGGGGCGCTGTACCGCCAGAATTACTATCTGGTCGTCAAGGAGAAGAACCGCACCTATTACGAGCTTTACACCCTGCCCCGGAGGGCTACAACGAAGTCTCTTTTGTATGCCTGCGGCCCGATGGGGCCTATGAATCCTCCAGCACCGTCAGCTCCATGTGCAGGACGGCAAAGAAGAAGCTGGAGGACATGGACGACTTCCATTTCCACCAGCTCCGCCATACATACACCAGCAACCTGCTCTCTGGAGGCGCTGCCCTAAGGACGTACAGGAACTTTTTGGACATGCCGATGTGAGCACCACAATGAACATTTACGCCCATGCAACCAAGGAGGACAAACGAACCTCCGCGCGGCTGCTGGATAAGGTGGTAGGCACGGTTTGAGAAAAGTTTCCCTTATTTCTTCCCGCAAGGGAAAAAACAAGGGAAACAGGTTTTAATGGAGGGGCGAGACACCCGGAAACATTAGTGTTTACGGGCATTTCAGAAAATCGCTCCTACAAATACAAATTTATGAGGTTGAAATATAGGAAAATTATTATCAGAAATGACATTGGATGAATTGTGGGAACTGTTTCCTATCATTCTTTCTGAACATAAAGCATTTTGGAATGATTGGTATGTTGAAGAAGAAAAACGAATAAAAGCATTTTTACCGATAAATAATGCACGAATCAGTCATATCGGAAGTACGGCTATTCATAATATATGGGCAAAACCTATCATTGATATTTTACTGGAAATACGTGAAACTATTTCTATGGAAACGGTAAAAGATATGTTGGTTGATAATGGATATATTTGTATGTCGGAATCAGATTGCCGAAAGTCATTTAACAGAGGTTATAACAGTGAAGGATTTGCAGAAAGGGTTTTTCATTTACACTTGCGATACCGTGGAGATAATAACGAGTTGTACTTTAGAGATTATTTGAATGATAATCCCGATGTTGCTAAAGAATACGAAACATTGAAGCTTTCGCTATGGAAAAAATACGAGCATAATAGAGACTCTTATACCGATGCTAAAAATGAATTTGTTGAAAAATACACTGTAAAGGCAAAAGAGAAATATAAAAATCGTTATGCGTAAAATTTCCGTTTGTTTTAATTTGATATGCCTTATTGATAAAAAATCGATAAAAAATGTGTACTTAGTCAACAAACTAAAATAGTGCGGTGGGGTAAGTGTTATCTAT
This sequence comes from Eisenbergiella sp. OF01-20, assembly GCF_003478085.1. Taxonomy (NCBI): domain Bacteria; kingdom Bacillati; phylum Bacillota; class Clostridia; order Lachnospirales; family Lachnospiraceae; genus Eisenbergiella; species Eisenbergiella sp. OF01-20. The sequence goes on from NZ_QUES01000011.1 coordinate 107,701, forward strand.
CCCGCGGCACTGTTTTTCAATGCTCCACGTCCTGCGCCCTGCGGGGTTGCTGTTCCCGCTGTTCCTGCCGCAAGATACGGTAAACGCTCTTGCGGATTTGCTCGGCTTCTTTCACCTCGTCTTTAAGTGCAAGATACCTTTGATTGAGCGTTTTTCGCTCGGCGGTCAGCTTGGCATACTCCGCTTTCCATGCCTTTGTCGGTAGGGCGGTCTTGCCGTTCATCACGCCTTTGAGGCAGCTGTGCACCGCCACGAATAAGGCTTGCTCTGTATCCGGTAACGCCTTTTAGCCCTTCTTCATGTAAATGTCAACTTGCTCGATATGCTTTTAAGCGTAGCCAAACGCCGTTCAATGGGTTTCAGCTTATCCCGTATATCCATCTGCTCCCCAATCATGGACGAAAACTTTTCATCAAGTCCCGCCATGTCCATGATGTTGTTGGCGGTGAGGAAGTTCAGCATATTTGCTGCGTCTTTGAGGTTATACAGCGATTGCGAATAGCCGGCTTTCCCCGCCTGTGCCTTGCGCCTTAGAATGTCCTGAATGTAGTCCGCAAGGATAGGCGTTTCAGTGTTGGCGGCTTCTTCTGTCAACCAGTCACGCAACTTCCCGATACGCGCCTTTAACTGGCGCACCATTTTTTGAAATAGGTGGGTTCCTCTCAGTTTTCCGTTATCCGAACAAATTTAATTCTATTCCAAACAGCATTGGAACTGCCACGGCTCTTTTATACCTAGCATCTTCTTTCCCCTCACTATAGGACGCAAGGTCCCGGCCCTCCCGCCAAAGCTATACATCACCCTTAGCCAGCAGATTATCTTTTCCCATACCGCAGACAAATGGATTTCTGTCATACTCATAGCAAAAATCCAGAAAATCCGAACGCTGTACGGGATCATTCATCATTTTTACAAGCAGCTCACGGGGTATCGTCCTCGCATAAGCCCCCGGCCCAGCCAGTTCCACATTTTTTACACCGAAGCTTTCAAGGACAGTCTTTAATTCATCCGGCATGAATGCATATGTGATACACCAGGGGGCGCCGCCCTTTTCATACTCTGCGATCTCCTCTTCGCCGCCCATAAGGCCGTCCGCCATCTGTTTTTCCGCAATGCTTTTATCAAAGGTGAAAGACCGGATAGCGCTGCTTTTATTGGCAACACACCATTTCACCCAAGGGTCCTTGCAGTTTTCATCCAGAATAAACTGATTTTTCTGCAGCGGATTCGCCAGATACGGAAGGTATCCCAAACGGCTTGATACACTCAGGATGATGCGCTTTCCGGCTATCCGCACAAGCTCCCCTATCACCTTTTCCTGATTGGGATATGTATAGGAAACCGGAGCGTCGAAGGAAATAACCAAATCAAATGCCCGGTCGCCAAAGGCACTCAGATCTTCCAGGGCGCCTTTGATAAAGGTGATATTTTCAAGGACACCGGCTCTTTCCGCCAAATCTTTTGCTTTATCCAGCATAGGCTGGGATATATCGAAATGCGTAACCCTGCAGCCTTGTTTCGCAAGCAGAATGGAAAACCTGCCGCAGCCCGCCCCGCCGTCAAACACGGTACTTATCCCCTCCAAATTATGAAGAAGTTCTCTTTCTATATGGCTTTTCTGTATAATGTCGTCGATAAAGGTTTCTTCCCGATGGCTTTCCCGTTCCCCTTTATCCGGTAAATTCCACAAACGCTCCGCTATCTTCCTGCTATAATCCATATGCCCTCCCCCTTTTATCATCTACAGCCCGCTCCTTCCTTCTGCTCTTTTCTTGCTTTCAGAAAACAAAGAGGCATCAGCCCTCCGTATAAAACAGCATGCTTCACCGTGTGAAACCCATGCTCCGAAACAAAAGCAATCAATTCTCCTGCGTTCCATTTGTGATACGTATGAAATCCGATTGCCTCCATCATCCGGATTTTTACCTTCGGCATTTTCCCCTCGATCCGTACAAAAGTGGGAGCATACAGGATTCCGCCGGGCTTCAACACCCTGTATATTTCCTCCAGGGCCTTTGCGGGATACGGCATAATATGAAGTGCATTGGCAATAACCACGGCATCAAAGCTTCCGGGTGCATAAGGCAGCGACGTGGCATCCTGCACGGAAAAAAACAATCTGGCGGAATGGGATTTCTTTTTTGCCTCCTCCACCATCTTTTCCGAAAAATCCGTTGCCTCCCAGTGCTTTACATATTGGGACAAGGCAAACGTTAGCTGCCCGGATCCGCACGCAAGCTCCAGCACATCCATATCCCGGTTCAGATCCGGCTTTATCTGCTCACATATAGTGTCATAAAGTTTATGGCTGTTCTTCATAAAAGGGCCATAAAGAAAAGCCACCTTTTCCCAGAATTTTTTATTCGCATTGCCGTTCATATTATTCCTTCTTCCTGCATCGCTTTATGTTAGCTTTCTCTAACCTTTTCCCATAGCAACATCCACTCTCTTGCCAACCGGATGGCTCCTCAAGGTACAGATACAAAAACGAATGCCGTCTTTATTCCAGAGGAGCGGCAGTAACTCCCACATTCAGCAGGAAGCTCTCCAGGATTTCTTTGTTTTCCAGGTACAGTTCCCGGGAGACCGTACAGGTCACAACATAATATGCATAATCAAATCCAGGTATGGTAAGGGATATGTATTCTTCCACGACAGCTTCCTCCGTGTCCTCCATCCCCTGGTTCCTATACCGTTTTCCAAGCAGACCGGTGTTGGTGATAAAATCCGTCCCTGCTTCTCCCTCCGGCTCTTCCGTTTCATAGGAACCGGACACCGTAATTTTACCGGCTTCGTTTCCTTCTATATAAACCGTAAAGCCCCATTCATGGCTTTCCATTTCATCCCCTGCGTTCAGCTTTTCATAAGTGCTGTATGTCCATCCTGAAGGAAGCGTCATATAGATTTTATCCACAAACCTGTGATGTACGAATGTGTGCTCGATTACCGTTTCTTCCTCCACGGCACTCTGTCCGTTACTCATAACCTCCGCACTTTTGTTACCCAGACAGCCGGTAAATCCTATCAGGCACACGATCAGTATAACCAGTAAAACCCCATATTTATTCCGCAAACTGTAACCCCCTGTTTTTTTCCGTTTATGTTACTGTTACAACGATTCCCTACCGTCACAGTTATTGCAGAAATCCGTCCAAATCGTCTCCGGCGATAGGATTTATGCACTCCTGAACCACTTTCCTACCATATTATAACAAGTCAGTTACCCCTCCGCAAGTGCCGGATCACCAAACTTAAAACAGATTGTAACCGTTCGTTACCGTTCAGGCAGGTCTGCGCAGTAAATGCGCAGACCACAGAAAACACAGCGGACACCGATCAGAGCATGTTTGAAAAGTTCGCTGTAGTACTAGGCCGGAAGAGGTTTACAGGCAAAAAATTCAGGGTTGGGAGTCTCCCTTTGTACTTCCTTCTCTTCCGTATGGTTTCCTCGTTTTTCCGAAACACGATAATCCGTCCAGCCGTTTGTTTCCTGTCCCAGCCAGCAGATGCTGTACCGTTTTTCCGCCGTATCCAGAATCACGGTTTTAATCGTCCCGAAGCCTTCTTTATAGTAAGGTACCGTCATTCCTTCCGGGTATTTTTTCAGCATAAACTCCCGGATTTCCTTTTCTGTAAGGCAAGCCTTCTTTTCGGCAAATGCGGCAAGCTTATCCCGCCGGACTATGGAATTTTCCATCGCGGCAGGTTCCCGGGCCACCAGGCTTTCCAGAACAATATGGTTGGTTCCGCATAAATACTGGTTTCCTCCCTGCGGCCCGATGCAGGCGTACGCCTTCTCCCCTTCCATAGTCTCAAACAGGATGCCTGTCCCGCCGCCATCCGCCAGATACAGATTGATGTTATAGGCGATGGGCATCTCCATCGCTCTTTCCAACGCTTCTTTTGCATCGGCACAGTTCTCCAGCAGGCTTCTGATAACGGCCCAGAACTGCAGTCCTTTCAGCGCAGGAGCACGCATGCCCGGCATATTGCTTACGGGGAACCCGCAGGAGGACATGGAAACAGCCAGCCCTTTTTCATTAATCCCTTCCGTTCTTCCGAATTCCGCAATGGATCCGGATATATGGGCATACTTACCCGCAGGGGCGGTACGGTACAGCTTCAGATCCTCTTCCTCCAGGGTGAACTCATAATTCCTGGCAATCTTGGTATGGCCGTCATCCGTTTTCTTCCCGGTGAGGATCAATCCGGAACAGCCCGGAAGCAGATAAGTCATCCAGGTATAGGCAATATCCTGCACCGCGATGCCGGCCTCCTGCGCATACCCTTCCAGCTCCTCCCGTATACCGGGGCAGTATCTGTCATACAGCCTAAGAGCTTCCTGCAGATCCTCCTGTGTGAATTTCTTCGGGGCAGGACTATATACAGGCTTTGCCCCCGGCTGTCCGGCAAGCTGTTTTCCGATTTCCCGGTAAGTCCCTTCCAGTTCCCAATAACCTACTTGTTGTTTTTCCATATAGCGATTCATCCTTTCTTTCCTCCGCTTTGTCGGAAGCGGGCAGGGCTGTGCTCTTGTGGGGGTTTCCTGCTTCTTCCGAAGCCGGACCCATTGTAACCGTTCACTGCCTTCACAGCTGCTATCCATTTTACAATTCCACGCATTTTTAATCCTGTCACTTTCTGCACAGAATTGTCTGCCGCCCCATGTCTCAGATATGATGCACCGGCTGCCGGAAAGCTGTATTTGCACTTCTGCCCCTCCATTGCGGACATGCACCTGACGGGTGCACACAAAAAAACTCCGGCAGAAATCTGCCGGAGCCAGGATTGGTATATGCCGTTTATGTATTACACCCCTGTTATATCAATGGCATGCAGGTACGCATCCGAACCGCGCATACAATTTACCGAAATCTTCTTTCCGCTGATCAGTACCTTGCAGTTATTAAGATTCTTTACCGCATCCAGTTTAAGCTCCATGGAACCCTGGGGGGTACTCAGATACAGCATGTTTTCATCAGATCTGCTTTCCACCGTTCCGGTAACGGTCACTGCGGACGAAGAATCCATCGTAACAGAAGAAGGATCGTTCTTTTCGCCTGTAAGAATGGTAGCATGCAGGTACGCATCCGTACCGCGGTAGAAATACACTGTCAGTTTTCTTCCCGGGGTAAGAACCATCCCTTTGCTTGTATCCGCGTTGTAATCAATCACAAACTGCATCTCCCCTTCTTTCGTAGACAGATACAGCAGATTATCCTTCGTATTGCTGCCGACCGTTCCTGAAACTGACATATATGCGGAATTGTTGGGGGAATTTGTGGTTGCTGACGTGTCGGAAATCGTTATCGCATGCATATAAGCATCGGAGCCTCTCGCACAGGTAATCTGATAGGTTTCCCCCAGTACAAGAAAAGAAACACCATTTAAGCTGGTGGTCGTATCCAGCTTGATTTCCATATTCCCCTGTTTTGTCTTAAAATATATGAGTTCATCCGTGGTCTTGTCCCCTATGGTACCGGTTACCGTAACCGTCGTGGAGGAATCAATCGATGCATTGGAAACCGGCGCATCCGTGGTAATTTTAACCGCATGGAGATAGGCATCGGAACCGCGGGAAACCGAAACGCTGATTTTCTTGCCCGGGAGCAGTATCTTGCAGGCGCTGGTATCCGTTGTGCTGTCCAGCTTAATCTCCATATTCCCCTGCTTCGTGGAAAGCCGGAGCAGTTCGGAGGTTGTCCCCGATAAAATCGTTCCATAAACGGTTGCAATAATCTCATCCGCCTGTACCTCAAGACGGTTTACAGGCGTTATGATAAGCCCCAGCATAAGGCAGATTGTCAGACACAGTTTTGCGATTCCGCACTTTTTCATAACGGTACCTCCTTTAAGCAGTAAAAAAATCCGTAAACAATAATAACCTGAATTTATCATATAATATTTAATCCCGAAAAGCAATAAAAACCTGGAATTGCGGTGTTACGGGATACGATATGTATTTTTATCGGGATATTATGAGGTACCGCTGTAAAAAAGATAAAACCATCAGCCCTTGACGGCTTCGATCATCACTCCTTTTACGAAATATTTTTGTACAAACGGGTAAATACATAAGACAGGTACGGTGGTGAGTATGATGGTGGAATATTTAATGGATTCCGCGAACTGGTTGACCTGATCATTTTCCGCTGCTGCGGAATTGAGAACGTTGGAATTGGCTATCAGGATTGCCCTCATAATGTTCTGGATCGGAAGTTTATCATTATCCTGCAGATAAATAGAAGCATTGAACCAGGAATTCCAGTGCCCCACGCCGTAATACAGCAGGAGCACCGCCATGGTAGGTTTGATCAGGGGGGCGACGATCCGGAACAAGATGGACAGGTCATTTGCCCCGTCTATGTACGCCGATTCCATCAGGGAATCCGGCAGAGCCTCGATAGCGGTTTTGCATATTATGGAATTATATACGCTCATGGCTCCCGGCAGGATCAGGGCAAACAGGGAATTATACAGGCCCAGGCTGCGGATGTTCAGATAGGACGGGATCATGCCGCCCGAAAAAAACATGGTAAACAGGATTAAAAACTGGACAGCCGGCTTGCACATCATTTTTTTCGCGGCCATAAAATATCCGGTAAACAGCGTCAGGAGAATATTGAGCGGCAGGGATACGCACAGCACGATCAGGATATTTTTATATCCCGAAAGCAGCAGGGGGTGTGTCAGGGCCAGCTTATAGGCGCCCAGTGTAAATTCATGGGGCCACAGTATCATTCCCGGGTGGGAGATCAGATATGTGTTGGAGGTAAAGGATGCACACAGCACATACCAGATGGGATATAAGGTCACAATACACAGCAGTATCAGGATAACCGCGTTTACTGCGGCAAATACCCTGTCTCCCCGGGATTCTGTTTTTTGCAGTCGTTTGGAATAGCTTTTATTCATGTCATTGTTTCCTCCCTGTCAGAACAGGCTGGATTCGGTGGATTTCTTGCTGACGGCATTCGTTATCAGCAAAAAGGCCACATTGACCAGCGTATTAAAAAGCCCGATAGCGGTTGATTTGGAATACATGGGGGTACCGCTGGTGGGAAATGACAAGCGGTAGGTATAGGTGGAAATCACATCCGCCACATCATAGGTGGAGGCATTGTACAGCAGCAGGATTTTCTCATAGCCTACATTCAGGATATTTCCCATACGCAGGATAAAAAGGATCATGATCGTGGGGAGCAGGCCGGGCAGCGTGATATGAAGCATCTGCCGGAACCGGTTAGCACCGTCCACGCGGGCCGCCTCATACTGCTCCTGGTCAATGCCGGCCAGCGCTGCCAGGTAAATAATGGAATCCCATCCGATTTTCTGCCATATATCCGACACCACATAGATCGTCCTGAAATAGCCCGGATTCACAAGATAGTTCTCCGCTGTTCCCCCGAAAAGGGAGGCTATCTGCCCGAAAAGGCCGTCCTGCATACAGAATATTTTCACCATCGCGCACAGGACCACCATGGAAATAAAATACGGCATATAGGTGATCGTCTGTACGGTTTTTTTGAAAGTCCTGTGACGCACCTCATTTATGAGAAGTGCCAGAAGGATCGGCGCAGGAAAGCTGAATACGATTGTCAGCCCGCTGAGCAGGAAGGTATTCTTAATCACACGCGGGAAATAAGGATCGGTCACAAAATTGGCAAACCATTTGTACCAGGGATTGGCCCAGGACGATCCCTGGATCCCCCTTGTGATTTTGTAATCCTTGAAAGCTATGATAAGGCCGTACATGGGTTTATAGCAGAACAGGGCCAGATAAACCAAAACCGGAAGGATCATGATATATTTCCACTTATTCATGTTCCAATCCCTGCGCAGCCTTTTTCCGAGCATTCCGGCACCGCTTTTTGCAGCATCAGCATTCATATGTGTTCTTCTCCTTTCAAAGTGCATAAAACCGGACAGCAGCGAAAGACATGCGTCTTTCACTGCTGCCGCAAGCTCTCGGCTTTCCGTTAACGCTCCTTATACCGATCATAGCAGGCCTGACGGATCGCAAGGATACGGGACAAATGATAGGTTTCCAAATCAGCCAGATACTTTTCCCATACGGCATCATCATCGATGTCTTTGGAACCTGTGAGGAAGGCCGCATAGCTTTCCTCCACGAAGGTGGGGATATTCTGGGCGATCTCGTCCAGTTCGTCCGCCTCTTCCGTAGTAAAAGTAACGCCCACCGGCCATTTCCAGCCGCTGGTAACCGCCAGATTCTTTTCCTCATCCTCCGGATATACATAATACCATGTATCGTTGGCTGCAATCGCCGCCTCGCTGTTCTTCAGATACAGCAGGTTGGTTGCCTGAATTCCCGGAGCCCCCCAGGTCAGGCCGTTATATTTGGTCATCGGATCCGTATCCTTATCTTCTGTGACAAGAGCGGTAAAGGCCGGAACGCCTTGATCATCATATTCCCAGGATACCCCTTCCGTCCCGTAATTCCAGTACAGAGAACCTTCCTCCGTATAAGAATAATTCAATATCTGAAGGCACAGCTTCATCGTCTCTTCATCCGCCGATTTCGTAATGACTGACGTCTGCGTGCCGATACCGGGGCCGCCGAATATAGATGAGATTTCCCCGTCATCCGACTTGGGATAAGGAATCCCGATCCATACCGGCTCTTTGCCGTCCGCTTCCCGTTCCGTATTCCAGATATTCATCTGTCCCATGGAGGTAATTGCCACGCCGCACTTGTCATTATGGATCTTATCCTTGATCGTGGTGTCGTCCTCCGTCAGGATATCCTGGTCAATCAGTCCGTCCTCCCACAGCTTATTCTGCCAGCTTACATAATCGCGCCACTCTGGCTCCGCCTGGCCGAATCCGACCGTGCCGTCCTTCACGTACCAGCCGTTTCCGGCATCCGCATTCCCATAAGCGCCGAATGCGCCGGCAACACCCTCCGCTTTATACCTGACCGAATAGGCCGAATTAAAGGTTGCGCCGTATTTCTCATGGAACATGCGGATCACGTTCTCAAACCCGGAAATCGTTTCCGGAATTTCCAGCCCGCATTCCTTCAGCCAGTCCTCCCGCAGCACAGGACCCTGGTAGCTGTCATTCCAGCCGCCGTCCTCCCGGAAAAAACCAAATGCATAATACCGGCCGTCGTCCGTTTTCATGGCCCGGTCATAGGAAGGATTGGTCTGAAGCCAGGTATAGTAGTCCGGCGCATATTCCTGAATATAATCTGTCAGATCCCAGATGATGCCGTCCTCTATATACTGGTTGGCGTTATTCATCCAATATACGCCCATAATATCCGGCAGATTAGCGGGGTCCGCCAGCAGAGTCGTGGTAAAGGTTGTCCCGTCGGAACCGGTGGTGGGAAACATCCATTCGATATCCACTCCCAATTTCTCGGCAAGTCCGATGTGGAATGGAGACTCCGATGCATCCGCAAATTTTTCATGAGGCAGTATATTATCCTGTGCATACCAGCGGACTTTTCTATCGCTGCTTAACGGATATGTGACGCTTCCTGCTTCCGCTGTGACAGCTTCCCCGCCGTCGTCCGGCTTTTCCGTGTTTTCTGTCTGCGCCGCGGATGCCGCCGTGTTTTCTTTTTCCCCCGCGCCGCTGCCGCAGCCTGCCTGGGACAGCAGCATAACCGCTGACATCCCCAGTGCCAGGATCGATGTAACTCTTTTTTTCATGTAACCCTCTCCTTTTTAAAATAGTTTTATTTGTTCAACAGCTTCCCCATAAAACGGGTTTCCCCGTTTTTTGATTCCCCTGTTAAATCCCTCTTAACAGTTGCTTTTTCCTTCCCCGTATTTCCCTTCTTTTTTATACGTATCACGCATAATTGATTTAAAAAAAATTTCTTTCGCTTTTTCCGGGGACAAATCCAGCACGGAGACTAACTCCACCATTTCATCCATTGCAGGCATCTGCTTCCCATTCAGCACACGCATAAGCTGGCTTTCGTTAATCCTGCTTTTCCGGGAAAGCTCTTCTACGGATTGAATTCCTTTCCGCTCGATTTCCGATTTTAATATGTTCAAATCAACTACATACTTCATACGCATTTATCTCTAACGCAAAATTATGCTCAATAAGTATATTTATAGTAACACAATCTTCAGGAAAATGTCAATCCGTCTTGTAAGATCGTGTCATTCTATTTCCGTTCCCATTCGTAGTCCCCTGTCTCCTGTTTTGGGGTATGGATAAAAATTCTGCATGCCGTCCAGAGGGAATCGTTCAGAGGGCACACAGAATTTTTATCTGCACCCACATTCGTTGCTTAGCGTGTAAATTTATGATATATTTACTATGTATCAGTATTGACTTTTAAGCATGAGAAACATTTTGTAAACAGGTGATAATTCATGAATCCGAATCCATACGAAACATTCCGCTCACGTATGAAAGAACGCAGAACGATATTAAATATAACGCTGACCGAAATAGCTGAAGCACTGGATATCACACAGCCCACTGCCCAAAGATACGAAAGCGGTGAAATCAAGAATATCCCCTATGACAAGCTGGCTATGCTTGCGGAGATTCTCCAGTGTTCTCCGCCTTATCTGCTGGGATGGGAGTCTATGACGAATCCGCCGCCGGAGATTCCCGGGGAGGAAGAACGCATGCTTCATTATTTCAGGAAGCTGAACGCGAAAGGGAAAAAAGAAGCGGCACGGCAATTGGAAAATTTAACACTTATTGCAAAATACAGAAGTTCTTCGGGCCATTAAAGCATGTTTTATGATCCCCTTCCGTCAAAGGGCTTATAACCGCTTCCAATAAACTGTACAAACGCAAAATCATCCGCATTATGTCTGATAATCCAATCAATATACGTCATAACATAATGCGCCGTAAGCAGATAACCCATGGCATTCATATGCCCGCAGAAGTATTTTTTCTTAAAGGCTTCATCATAAGGAGGGGCATACGTATATAAATCAATGACATAGCAGTTTCTTAACCTGCCCGCTATGCTTTTTATCACCTCGGCAAAGGCTTCTTCGCTCCCGTCCTCTTTCGGCATAGTCATCAGAAAAAATTTGGCGTCCGGCTGAATGGACTGCAGTCTTTGTATGATCCTGGCATACCCCCCATCAGAGTTCCCTTGTTGTTCTTATAATTCACCCGATCGATATCCGTCTGCACATTTCCAACCTCGCCCCCGTAGATATTTTTCAGGTTATCCTTCCCTTTCAGATCATTAACCCCCAGAGCTATGATATATCCCTGCTTGGCAGATGCCGGGTCAAATAGCCGGTTGATATCCGCAACAGGGCTTGTCTGCATGTCCGCCTCCCTATAAAGCTGACAGGCCGTAAGCCCCCCGCGGGAAAGGCTGTCTCCGATGCAGCCTATGGAACGGAAAATATTCATCATTCCTCCGTCGCGTATAATCTGTGGTTCATCCTATTCATCAGCATAAAAGCCGGGAAGGAGCAGAGTAATTGTAAGACCGGTTCCAATACAGCGATGTGCGTTTTGTGTATCCTTTTTCAAAAATTTGCACCTGTAATATCCGCCAGCAAGTTCCCCAGATAATGATATCTTCCGGGTTGAGTAAGTCTTATATCTATCAGATCTTTGAGGGGAAAAGAAAGGCCGGAAGGGACGTGATGATGCGGATTGCTTTTGGAATGCGCCTTTCCGTTGAGGAAACACAGCGTCTGCTTACCCTTTCGGGCAACAGTGTTCTTTATCCTAAGGTAAGAAGGGATGCGGCAATTATTTATGCGTTGGATAAAAAAAGCACGCTTATAGAAGCCGAGCTGCTGTTAGAAGAATTGGATGAAAATCCAATGTATGGAGAGAAACGGGATGAGTGAAGCCGAAAAATTTGCCAGGCGGTATGAACAGGATATTTTGAGCAAAGTATATCTTCCCGAAGCCATAAAAGAAAGATGCCGGTTAACGGCCTGCGGGACAGCCGGATTCCCTGGAAAAAGAATTCCGGATTCTTCGGACGCTTTCTCACCACCAACTCCCGGAGGCTGTTTTCTACATGCAAGAAGCCGGAAAGGAACACATGCTGCGCTCCTATATCCCGGGCAGAAGTCTGGATGAGGCGGTGTATGAAGATGGGAAATCAATGGATCCAAAGGATATTCCGGAAGGACAGGAATATGTCGGTAAGAGCTTTGTTGATGCGTTTAGGGAAAAAGCAGACGAGTTATGGGCAGCAGGAGACGCCGGTGATGAAGCCAAAGAACAGTTTAACGCACCTAAAAATACGGATAACCATAAGTTGCTGTATGAAGCGCTGAAACAGTGTGTGAAGGATGTGGAGGATAATATTAAGACCGGGCCGCGTCCGGCCGCCCTGGATTCGCTTTATGATAAACTGGAAAATGCCTGGAATAAAGTGAACAGCCTTACGGACAGCTATGAAGATGCGGAGGACGAAAGCAGCAGCGTGAAAAATGTCCATGTGATTGAATTGAAGGAAGGGGAAACAGCGAATGAGACATTTATTAATGGAATGAATTCCCTGATTCCGTCGGGTCATTACTGGATTCTTTCTGATGCCTGGCATGAGTTTTGGGGAGGGAATGAAGCCGAGAATATGGACTGGGTCTATAAAACATTAGAGGAGTGCAGTGATACGCTGAACAGTGCCGACAAAACGGGAAATTGGGAGTCCCTGAACGTTCTGTCGGAAAAGATTGACAAGGCGGCAGGCAGGATACAGGAAATGCGCCGGTTCCTGGAAAATCATCTGTATCCAAGACCGGATCCAGAAAAGACGGAAAGTCCTTTACAGTCGGAGGGAAGTCATGGCCAATCAAAGGAATAGCAGGAGGATCTCCCTCCTGAAATAAATGCCAATCAGGTAAAAGGTACGGACGGAAGAACTGTTGTTTCCACTCTTGCAGGCGTATATTCAGCCCGGCAGATAAACGGAATTGCTGTGATAATGGCAAAAGAACAGGCTGAAGCGGCGGCAGGACTGCAGACAGAAGGAAGCAGGGTCAGCGCGGACAGAAATACGCAGGAGCCTTTACGGCTGATGTTTGAACTTCCTCAAAACATAATTTATGCCCACCGTACTTTCAGCATTCTTGTACCGGACGGCAATGGAGGTGTGCTGGAGATGATAGGCGACCGCCGCATTTTCGTACTTCTTATTCAGCTTTTCGTCCGTATTATTGATACGGCTCATATCCACTTTCTCATAGTTGATTTCTATATGGGATAAACGGCTGACCAGAAGAACCAGTCCGGTTACTACGCCCAGCAGGATCGCCATGGTCAGATCAAATACAATGGCAGCCGCCATGGTAATCAGATATTTGGCAGCGGCACCCTTGAAATGATGGAAAAAATATACCTGATTTCTTTCCAGTCATTCATACGGAAAGCTGTCACCATCAGAACCCCGGCAAGGGCGGACAACGGGATCTTTGCCATTACAGGCCCCAGGATAAACATAAAAACAAGAAGCCCAAGCGCATGAAATATCCCGGTCAGCCTTGTACGCGCCCCGGATTTCAGTGCAATGCTTGTCCGGGCGATAGCCGCAGTCGCGGGAATCCCTCCGAAAAAGGGCAGGATAATATTTCCGATCCCCTGCGCCACCAGCTCCTGATCGCTGTTGAGCCTGACATTAGCCATTTTTCCGGCACTGGCCCCACAGAGCAGGCTTTCAATCATACCCAGCAGGGCAATACTCACCGCCGGGCCGAGAAGCCCTTTTATATCCCCGGGATTCAGCGCTGCAAGATCCAGACGGTATCCCCGCATAGTTCTCCGGCAGCCTTATACATCAATAATTAAGTACTGTTTTACGGTCAAATTACTTAACCTCAAATTCTGCCCGGCAGTCCTTCACAAAACATCCCCATTTAATATTTTGTTCTCCGGTTTGTTTTTCCTCAAGTCTGCATACCAGCGTCCGTTCTTCATTAACGCAGATATCCAGAATATCATCTGCAAGAATAATTTCCAGCCTGCATTCCCCTTTCAGTCCGTCTACCCCCAGCAGGATCCTTTTGGTAGGAAAATAGTAGAGGTTACTGTGTTCCGGATATACTCCGACTGTTTTTAAGGCCGGAGCAAAGCGGATTTCATAAGTTTGTTTTCCCGGCACACCGAAGGTTATACCAAAGCTACCGCTGTTATTGTTGCTCCTGATTACGGCATGCAGATGATCCCCTCCATCTCGTATTTTCCGATCACAATAGCCTCCCAAATACTCAGTATCCAAAATGATTTTTTTCTCAAAGGTATTGTACTCAGGAGTTAATTCTTTCACAAAGCACGTCTTTAGCGTGCCATCTCCATGCTGCTTCAATTCCCGCAGGACAAGACTCCCTGCATAGCTGCTGCCTTCTGTATTGATACATAAAAATCCTGCAGCAATCCGCCGGCCATGAAAATCCGCCGTTTTAGGTACCCGGTATAAAAGACCATCAATTATTTCGTTTTCAGGACAGAGCCAGGGGCCAAAGGGATGTTCGGAATACCTGTATTTCGCCGTTCCATAATTACTGAAAATCAGATAATACCATCCGTTCCATTCAAAATAATCACAGCATTCCGGCTGATCTGTGTATCCGGGAATTAAAAAAGGTTCCTTCTGCTCCCAATTGCGCAGATCATCACTGACCAGATGTGCCAGGCACCCGTTTCTTTCCACAGGCTCTGCCATTTCCCAGTTTGTAGTTACCAGCATATGATATTTTCCGTCTTTGCCCAAAAAAACTTCAGGATCCCTTACCGATGTAGTTTCATAAGGCGCAGTTAATGTAAAATACTGTTCCGATTTTACAAAATGAATACAGTCCCTGCTTGTTGCCCAGCTTATTTTCGCACTGCCTCCATCCATCATTCTCACCGCATAAAAGATATAGTAAGTATCATCTGCCCTAATCACCGATCCGGTACATATGGACCCCTCCCATTGATGGGTGATTTCCACTGCCAGTGGATGTTCCTGCCAGTGAATCAAATCCGTACTGGAAATATGGGCAAACTGATGAGCTCCCTTTCCCCATTTACTTTGATGCTGATGGCGGTCTTTTAAATAAAAAAGATGATAAATTCCCTGATCCGAAAAAGGCATACAATCTCCAACGTTGTTTTTTCCAAGCTCCGGCGCCCAATATTGAATATTATTTATAAGGGCATGCTCCGTTTTTTTCTTCTGTACGAAGTCAAACCATTCTTTTTTTTCTACCGTTTCCGCACTATGTATGATGGGTTCTCTGCTTTCCAGGCAGTCCCCAACGGGCCACTCTTCATCTCTGAGCTTTCCATCTGTCCAAAGCTCTGTCCTAAAGCCAAGCCAGACCAATTCCACTTCTTTTGTTTCCGGTCCAAATTCTGCTTTTAATGTTAAAGGCGTATCTGTACCGTTCATTTTCAGGACGGCATACAATATTCCATCCTCACACCAAATACATATAGGGTTTTCACCCTTTTCTTCCACCCACAGAAGTTCCTTTTCTTTCAGGAAATCGCGGCCTGACTCTTTTAAAAAAAATTTCAGTGTCCACCGATTCCCGTTTTCCACAAAGTCCATCTTTTCTTTCCTTTCAATATATGGAAATGGGCGCGTCACTGCCGCGCCCATTGTATTAAATTACTCAATTCATATTTTCCAGATATCTGTCATACGCTGTCTGATAAACCTGAAGGAAGGTTTGAAGTCCCGCTCCGTCCAGATCCTGTTTGAATTTTTCAAACTCCGTATCCGCACCGCCGTCAATAATCCATCTTTGTATAGTGGCATCCACTACATTGTTGATTTGCGGCCGGAGCTGATCAATCTGTGCCTGTTCCTCGGAAAGAAACCACACCCTGGGAGTAACAGCCGTATACTCTTCAAGCAGTTCTTTTTTCCCGCACGCCACCTGTTCGTCATAAAGCGTCTGTGCATCTAACGGATATTCTACAACTGTGTCATAATACTCATTCAGAATGATATTTGGCCCGCCGATAGTGGAGTGTTCGCGCATCTGCCAAAATTCCGTAAAATCATTTTTAAATATCATATCTCCGTTTTCATCCACATCCCAGCGCAGAATACCATTTTCATCCTTTTTGTATACAAAATCTTCTGCCCCCCAGTTTAATGTTACCGAATTTTCGGGCGCATAACAGTAATCTACAAATCTCGCTACAAGCTCGGGATATTCACATGCCGTAGTAATCATGCCCAGGCTTGTGGTTGAAAGCTCGGACGTGTTCCTTATATAACCTGATTTCCCTGCCGGTCCCTGAATTCTGGGCTGCGGTACATATGCTGCCAGCACATCCCTGTTTGTAATATTTCCATCGCGCCCCCAGGCCATGAAGGTTCCCAGCATCGGCAAATCCTGCTGTAATTTCTGCTTATGCAGGCTTGTACCGCTTGTTGCAGGTGCAAAGGAATCAGGATTTAAAATACCGTCCACATAAAATTGATGGAAAAGCTCCGCCGTTTTTTGGTAGGATTCCTCCAAAGGGGCATATCCGATCTTATTATCCTTAACAAACAGATGATTGGTCAGGGATTCCTGCGCGGTGATTGGCCCATTTGTTACATCAGGAGTACCGTAACAGCCGGATACCCATGCAAAAATATTATCCCAGCCTTCCGAATAGTCCCAGCTTATTGCGTATTCATCTGCCACACCATTTCCGTTCAGATCACCCGCATCCTTAAATGCATACAGCATATCCACCCACTCATCCAAAGTTGCAGGAACGGACAAGCCAACCTGATCCAGCCAATCCTGATTTACATAAACCCCTCCGGGTGTACTTGTCAGGCCGTTCATTTCCTCTACCCGGGGAAATCCGTACATATGTCCGTCCGGCGCTGTGCACATCGCCTTATATTGAGGCCTATCCTCGAAAATTTTCTGAAGGTTAGGCATATACTTTTCCACAAGATCCTCTACAGGCATAAATAGTTCCGCATCCATATACTGAAGCACCTGTTCTCTCGTAACACCGCCCCAGAATACGTCCGGCAAATCATTAGTTGCCAGCATCATAGCAACGCGCTCCGCAGAGCTGTTATTAGGAACCGTTATCCAATTGAATGTAACGCCCGTATCCGCTGCTGCTTTCTGCATCCAGAGATTTTCATTGGGATCCTCCGGCTCCAGATCCGCTATTCCTTTATACACCTTAATTTCCGGCATCTTAGCTGTATCTGTAACAATAGGATATCCTGTCTCGGCAAACCACCCCTCTTCCTGCACCGTTCCCTCTGAAGCAGCCGTTTCCTGCACCGTTCCCTCTGAAGCAGCCGTTTCCTGCACCGTTCCCTCCGCCGCCCGCGTCGGATTATCCGCACTCCCGCATGCAGCCAGGGAAACAGCTGCCATCAGTCCCGCCATGAATAATGCAATCTGTTTTTTCATACCTTTTCCTCTTTTCTTTTTTTCTTTTTTATTTTTATGTCAGCCCTTTATAGAACCGATCATAACTCCTTTTGTAAAATGTTTTTGGATAAACGGATACAATATCATCATGGGTACCGTAGAAATGATGATTACGCAATATTTCAGCTGATCCGCCCTCATCATTCTATCCACTGTCTCCGTTGCATCAATCGGCAGTTCATTTGTCACCGTATTTAATATCAGCAAATCCCTCAGGACCGCCTGCAGCGGCATCCTGGAACGGCTATTCAGGTACATAATTGCGTTAAAGTAAGAATTCCACAACGCTACCGCATAAAAAAGCACCATGACAGCTATAATTGTACCGGATACCTTCAGCGCAATACTCCAGAAAAACCGGAGATCCGAACAGCCGTCCACCTTAGCCGCTTCTAATAATTCATCCGGAATATTGGTTTGGAAAAAAGTCCGTACCACAATCATGTTATATACGGATAATGCTCCCGGAAGGACCATGGCCCACATCGTATCAATAAAGTGAAGCTTATTTACCAGCATATAGGCCGGTACCATTCCTCCGGAAAAGAACATCGTAAAGGTAAAAAGGAACATCACTGCATTTCGTCCTTTCAGCTCCTTCCTTGAAAGAGCATAGGCTCCGGGAATCGTCAGCCCAATGCTGATAACGGTACCTGTAAAGGTATAAACTATGGAATTAAAAAAACCTGTAAAAAGCTGTTTATACTCAAACGCCGCTTTGTAGCCTTCTAAATATATATTTTCCGGAAAAAGCAACAGCTTTCCCGAATTTACGACTGTTGGATTTGTAATGGAGGCCAGCACAATATAATAAAGAGGATATACCATTATAATTCCAATCAAAATCATAATGGCCGTATTCCCTATATGAAAAAGTCTGTCCTCCCAGCTCAGTTTTTTCCTTTTTCTGTTCATTTTGCGCCTCCTTCCTAAAACAGACTGATTTCCGTTGTCTTTTTTGCAATGAAATTGGCAGCTACCAGCAGAATCAAATTAATTACGGAATTAAACAATCCCACCGCCGTTGCAAAGCTGTACTGTGCGCTCCGAATCCCTGTTTTAAAGACATAGGTGGATATAATCTCGCTCACTTCCAAGTTCATACCGTTTTGCAGCAAGTATACCTTTTCATAACCGATACTCAAAATATTGCCAATCGCCATAATCAGCATGATGACTATTGTAGGCAGAATAGCCGGGATATCAATATGCCATATTCTCTTTACAATGCCTGCACCGTCTATCATAGCGGATTCGTGCAGCTCCGGGCTCACGCCCGTTAACGCCGCCAGGAAGATAATGGAGGAAAACCCCATCGTCTGCCATACCCCGGAGGCCACATAAATCGTCCTGAAATATTCCGGCCTAACTAAATACAGAGAGTCCTTTGCCCCCATCTTCTGGAAAACGCCTGTCAGGAAACCGGAACCGGGAGCTAAAAATAGCGTAACCATTCCGACTAATACCACAACAGAAATGAAGTTCGGTGCATAGGTCACAGTCTGGATAAACGCTTTAAAACGCTTATTCCTGACCTGATTTAAGAGAAGCGCAAAGATAATCGGAATGGGAAATGACCATAGCAGATTAAATACACTTAGCAGTATTGTATTGATCAAAGTCTTTGAAAAAATGCTTGTCTGAAAAAACTGTTGAAAATATTTAAACCCGGCCCAGGGACTCTTCATAATACCAAGCCGCGGATTAAAATCCTTGAACGCTATCAGCGCACCATACATGGGCTGATAGGCAAATATCAGAATATACACAAGTGCCGGAGTAAGTAATAACCATAGCTGCCAGTTTCTTCTAACTGAATTGAAAAATCCCCTTTTCTTTTTCTTTGTTCCTTTCATATTTCTCCTCCTAATATGTTAACGTTGGCACAACATATCTTGCGTATATATAAATTTATATCGCGTATTTTATGTGATATACAGCAGTAATATAGAAATATCTATATATATTTTAATCATTTTGGCAAATAATTTTATGTAATTTATATTATAAAATGTTATCGTTGACATTTTCTAAATAGTATCATATACTTTTTATATTGTCAACGTTAATTCAAAATGTTATGCTTTTCACATGGAAAGTGTGTGCGCTGCTGTCTCCCCATATGTTTCGCATTCCTTTTACCGGACAGTATCACATTTTTTCCAAATACTATAGAACGCAGGTATAAATATATGATAACAAGCAAAGACGTTGCCAGACTTGCCGGAGTTTCCCATACCACCGTTTCCAGGGCCTTTCGGAATGATTCTAAAATCAAGCCTGAAACCTATGAACGTATCATGAGAATTTCTGAAGAATTGGGATATGTTCCCAATCAGATTGCTTCCAGTTTAAGGCAGAAAAAAACAAAAACCGTCGGTTTTATCATATCACACGGTTTTAACCCCCTGTTTTTGGAGATTACCCATTCCATAGAAACAGAACTCGCCAAACATGGTTATCGTCTGCTGATTTCCTTTGACGATGAAGACCCTGAGCAGCAATGGAATATCTTACAGTCCCTGGCCAGCGCCCAGGTAAACACCATACTTTTTACGCCCCTCATTTACGAGGAAGAGTACAAAGAAAGGCTGCATAACTGGATGCAGCAGACAGATATCCATTTTATTCAGTTAGTCGCTGACGACTATGAGGATGTCACCAGTTTTAAATTTGATGACAACCTGGGGGCATATTTGGGAACAAAGCATCTTCTTTCCAACGGGCATCGGAATATTCTTATGGTGGGAGGCGTAAACCGCACGGCAGGCTACTTCCGCGCCTATGAAGAATATCATGAGAAGCCTGTCCATGCCTATCATGATATTACAGGGAAGAATGATGAAGAAAGCTTTTCCAGCATAAAAGCAGCAATCCTTGCCCAGAGGCCTACAGCTGTTTTTGCAGTATCCACATCTTTAAGCTATATAACTTATGAGGTACTGAATGAACTGAAGCTTAAGGTTCCCGAAGATATCTCTTTCCTGGCTTTTGATGATGAACGCTGGCTCGCGCTTATGAGGATTTCTGTAATCGGACATCCTACCCAGGCGCTTGCCGCCTCAATTGTACGGGAGATTTTGTCTTATGAAACAGCAGACGGAGAGGTCTATCCGTCTGCCACAAGCTTTAAGCCGTTTCTTGTGGAGCGCCAATCTGTCCTTCCGTTACACGTTCCAAAAGATAATAACCAACCAATAAAAAATAACTAAGGAGTACTACCGATGATCAAGAGAGAACTGTTATGTGAAACCGATTTTTTGCACATTCCCATCATTCCCGGCGGCCCCCGGAACGATCTGCAGATCTGGAATAACGGAGATTTAATATTAAGTCCCTGTCTTGCCCTGACAGATGAAGGCGGTGAATTCTTTTTCCTGGATGTCAGTAATTATAAAGGCCGGATTCTTACCTTTCTTGTTCCCGAACCGAAGGGCATTTCAGAAAAAAGCCTTATGCGTATTCAATGCGGCGGAGCTGCCGTTTCATCAAATCCGCTGTATACAAATCTTTACCGTGAACCGCTTCGCCCTGCTTTTCACTTTTCCAGCCGCCGGGGCTGGCTGAATGATCCAAATGGCCTTGTATATTCGGACGGCATTTACCATATGTATTACCAGCATAATCCGCTGGGCACGCCGCACGGGGGCGTAAATATCTGCTGGGGCCATGCGGTCAGTACCGATCTGCTTCACTGGGAGGAAAGAAAAGATGCCATTCGCCCCTGGCGCCGCGATTGGTCTGTTGCTTCCGGCAGCGCTGTTGTGGATTATGAAAACAGAGCCGGTTATGGAAAAAATGCAATCATTGCAGCTTTTACTGTTCTGGGCACGCCAAATTTAGATCCTCAAAAACCCGGCTATTCCAGCGGCGGGCAGTTTCTTGCGGCAAGTATTGATGGGGGCGATACCTTTCTCCGTTTTTCCCATGAAGCCACAGTACCAACCTGCAATGGTGAGGGCTGGCGTGATCCCCGGCTGTTCCGCTATGAAAACCATTATGTAATGGCAGTTTATGAAACGGATGAGTGCGGCCGCAATTGTGTTTCTTTTTACGTATCAGATGATTTTCATACCTGGAAGCGTACCTCCCGCAATGACGATCTGTTCGAATGCCCTGATATTTTCCCGCTGAAGATCGAAGGGGAAGAAGAAACGAAATGGGTTCTCTATGGTGCCGACGGCATGGCGAGAATCGGCGATTTTGATGGGTATCATTTCGTGGAATCAGGCCTGTACAATCCTCTGGACTACGGCAATGCCACTTATGCAGGCCAGACCTGGAGTCATCATCCGAATGGGAAAAGAGTCCATATCAGCTGGGTCCGCGGCATGGGAGGCGTTGGAGAAGATCTCGGATACGAGGGAATGCCCTTTTCCCAATGTATGACCATTCCTGCAGAAATTACCCTCCGCCGCTGCCGCAATGGCCTGCTTGTCTGCAGGACTCCAATTTCCGGGATAGCAGCTCTTGCAAAAGAACCGATTCAAACGGGCTCAGTCCCCCAGACCTCGGAAACTGCGCTGCCGATACATAATCCTACCTGCTATAACGTTAGCTTGAAGGACATCAAGGACACTATTACTATCCGCGCCGGTTCTCACACAATACATTACAATGCAGGTACCTGTATGTTACATTTTGAGAACGGCTGCGAAGTTCTTTGTGACGGAAAAGACTTAAACTTCGATTTGTATATTGACACTACGACAATGGAGTTTTGTTTTGAGAATACTGTTATGGCCACTTATGCCATGCCTCCTTCGCATATGAGCCTGATAGCAAAAGGAGAATGTAATATCGTTTATTCATGCTATAAAATGAAAAACATCTGGACTAAATAAAGAAATCCTAATCTATTAGGCAGCTCCCGCACAAAAGAAAAAGCGTTGCCTGTGTCCGGTACTTTACTGATACTAAACACAGACGACGCTATTTCCTTTTTCAAAGAGTGCTCCATGCTGTTTCCCGCATTCTGCAGGAACCGCTTATACCTGACCACATCTGTTACTTACTTTTACTCTCATAAAATGCATGAAACTGCTTCTGATATTCTTCCAGGAAACGATTGATTCCCGCTTCCTCCAGTTTTTTAAGCGCTTCGTCAATCGCTTCGTCATATTCCACCAGACCGTTGGTTATCGGGTTGAAATATTCCTGTTCAACCGCCTGCATCTGTGCGTACTCGGTCTGTACCGGCGTCATATCAAAGGAGAAGCCCAGATCCTTTTGAGGGATACAGCCGTCATTCCAGTTTTCATAGGTCTTAATCTGATCGTCCGTAATATAGCTCTGATACCTTTTGAAGTTGATATTATCAGGCAGCCATGTTTCGAATAAGGTATCTGTATTCATCATCTCCAGCTGGCCGTCGTCACCAATTGTATAATCCTTTCCTTCCACCCCGTAAAGAATAAGGTCACACCACTCCTGGCTGCTCTGCAGAAGATTAATCAGCTTAACATAACCTTCCAGTTCCCTTCCTTCCACATTGGCGCTTACGGCAAAGGCCGTTGAATAGGTTCCCCTGGACATGAGCGGCTTTTTGGACGGATCTCCGAGATAATAGTTTTTGAATTTTGCGTTGGGATCCGCTTTCCTTACGGCATCCTCATACTCAAATACACGATAGCTTGCACCTGCGGCAAAAAGGGCTTTCCCTGACATAAATTCGGCATCAATCTGAGATCCATTGGACATCACATAACTGGGAATCATTCCCTTCTGGTACCATTCCCTGAAAATTCTGCAGGCCTGCTTATATTCCTCAGATGCATAATAATTAAATACGGTGGGATCGTCAGCCTTGTTCCCATCCGTGGATACGAAATTGTTCAGGCGGAATACATTCATGTCGCTTTCAATCGCCCCATTTACCATCTGCGGGAGAATTCCCCCGCGTCCGAAACCGATGATATCCGGATGTTTTTCTTTGGCAAGCGTATAGAATTTTTCCACGTCCTCCAGAGTTTTAATTTCTGTCATTCCAACCTCTTCCAGAAGATCCTGTCTGGTTGTAATTACATAGTTCTCGCCTGCATTTGGTTTATTTCCAAAAGGGAGCGCATACAGCTTTCCATTCACCTTCCAGATATCAAATGCTTCTTCCCCGCCGCAGTTCTTCTTCAAATCCCCTGCATACGTTTCCGCCGCGTCCGTGATATCCGCATAATATCCTTTCGAGACACATTTGGACAAAAATGCAGTATCCGTATAAGTCACAAATTTCTCACCGGAAGAAAGCATCAGTTCCGTTTTTCCTCCCGCATATTCGGACCAGGGAAGATACTGCACTTTAACATCCACATTAATGGCCTCCAGCACCTTGTCATGAAACTCATTTTCCGCAAAATCAGACATTCTTGCAGATGCCTCTCCATACAGAATAAGTGTAGCCTGTGTGGGAGCTTCTTCTCCGGACGTTTCCTGGCTTCCTGCAGCATTATTATCTCCAGATGCATCCGATTTTCCCCCGCAGCCGGTCAGCAATACCGACATGGTCATTACCGCAGCGGCAATAAACGCTGCAACATTCCTTTTTTTCATATCCTTTAATTCCTCCTTTTTATAGTTTGGTTTTCACCAAATTAACCCTTTAATGCGCCCACCGTTACTCCCTTTACAAAATGCTTCTGGATAAAAGGATAAATCAGTATAATCGGGCCGATAGCGATACAGGTAATTGCCATTTTTATCGTCTGCGCAGGCAGTACTATATGAGATGCCACACTGCTGGACGGATTTGCCGCCAGATATTGGATGTTTGACATCATTTTATAGAGAATGTACTGAATCGTATAATATTTCTCGTCATTAATAAGCATCAGCGGCAGGTAAAAATCATTCCAGTACTGCAGCGCATAAAACAGGGTGATTGTCACAATACCGGCTTTGGACAGCGGCAGTACTATCTGTGCGAGAATTCTGAAATGGCCTGCGCCGTCAATTTTTGCGCTTTCCACAAGCTCATAGGGCAGCCCGTTAAAAAAGTTTTTCATCAGATACATATTAAATACATTCATGGCATAAGGAAGGAACATTGCCGCATAATTGTCCCTCATACCCAGATATTTAGTGCATACCAGATACCAGGCCAGCATTCCTCCGTTAAAAAGCATGGTAAAGTATGCAAAGAATGCCAGCTTGTTTCCGAAACGAAACCCCTTTACAGACAGGACATAGGCATAACAAACCGTTATCAATACGGAAAGGACGGTTCCGCATAAGGTTGTGAGTATGCTGTTTTTATATGCATTTAAAAGCTTGCTGCCCTGGGACTGGAATACATAATGATAGGTTTCCAGGGATAGCTCCCCGGGAAAAAGCGTAAATCCATGGACGGCAACTTCGCTTTCCGGAGTGAAGGAACCTATCACCGCAAAAATAATCGGAAAAATACAGAGCACCGCGATAACAGTGAGTAAAAAATAAAAAATAAATAACAGGATAGTATCTGCCCCTGATTTCTTTCTATTATGTATCATGTTGACTCCCTTCTAAAATAATGTGGCATCTTTATCAAATTTCCCCGCAATTTTATTTGCCGTAATCACGAGAAGGAAACCAAAGATGGACTGATATAAGGATATTGCGGAGGCAAAAGCCATTTCTCCGTTTCTTACGCCGCTTCTGTACACAAATACATCAATTAAATCCGTTGTTGAAAATAATACGGGGTTTAAATTGGTAAGTCCGATTATCATATTCAGATTACCCTTCAGCATATTTCCAACCGACAGCAGAAAGAGAATAATTATTGTAGGCTTCAGAAGCGGAATGGTTATTTTGCGGATGCACTGCAGCTTGGACGCGCCGTCTACCTTCGCAGCTTCATAAAGGGAAGAATCTATCCCTGTCAGAACACCATAATATATAATTGATGTATATCCGCAGCTCTGCCAGGTATTAACTATAGTAAGAATTGCTACCCATGCTTTAGGACTCGCATAAAAATCAACAGGCTCTTTTCCGAATGACACCAGTATCTGGTTCAGGAGTCCCGAATCCGCATTCAGCAACGCGTAAAGAATTGCCCCCATAACCATCCATGAAATAAAATATGGCAAAAACATAAGGCTCTGGGAAATCTTAATAAACAGTTTCCCTTTTATCTCACTGAGCATTATGGCAACTGCCACTGCAAAAATGGTTCCTACTGTAAAAAAAAGAAGATTATACATTACGGTAAGACCGGTGGAACGCATGGCCGTGGAAATGTTATTAAAGAAGAAACGAAAGTTCTTATAAATCGGATCCGCCCATGGGCTTCCGAATATCCCTCCCCTGAAATTGTAATCTTTAAACACCAGGACAATTCCGGCCATCGGAAAATAAGAAAATAGAAGAAGGGCAATTACTCCGGGCAAAGCCAGGATATAAAGAGGAATATCCTGCCGGAATTTTCTGAAACCGGACTTATTTCGTATAGTACTGACCGGCGCAGATGGTTTTTTTTGTCTGAACATCTTTTTGCCTCCCGTTTTTTGATGGACTTATTGTAGTATACGAAGGCTGCGGTTGAAAATAAAAAAGATACGCATTCTATTCATTTTCCCGCAAAAATAGGAATAGAATGCGTATCAATTTTATATTTTTATGTTGTTTTTATCTGCTGTTCCTGAAAGCAGATGGAGAAATGCCAAATTTTTTCTTAAATTGCGAAGAAAAGTAGGAAGTATTTCCAAAGCCGCATATTTCCGCAACCCTCTTGATATTCACCTCAGGGTTTGATCTGAGCATCCCGGATGCATAGGTAAGACGAAGATCATTAATGAATTCCGGAAAGGTCATACCTACATATTCATTAAATAATTTGCTGAAATAGGAGACCGACATATGGAATTGACCCGCCACCAGTTCCACGCAGATGTCATCATCCTTATAATGATTCCGGATGTATTCCACCGCATCCAGCATATTCATACGCAATGTTTTTTCCTGGAAAACACTGTTTTCAAAACAAATCTCTTCTGTTAAATGCTTCAGATAGTGCTCCAAATCGCTCTTATCATATAAAGATGTAATTTTAACATAATGATCCAGATATTTTTCCTGTCTCTGCCTTCCGGTCAGCTCACATCCCATAATACACTGCTCAATTTGAACGCACAGATCCGAAAGGGATAACAGAACCTTTCTTATTTCATAGCCGGACAATT
Organism: Eisenbergiella sp. OF01-20; assembly: GCF_003478085.1. Lineage (NCBI taxonomy): Bacteria > Bacillati > Bacillota > Clostridia > Lachnospirales > Lachnospiraceae > Eisenbergiella > Eisenbergiella sp. OF01-20. The sequence continues at coordinate 134,228 of NZ_QUES01000011.1, forward strand.
CATCCAGTATTCCTGAGATACATGCCACGGAATCCTGCGTTTTCCCTGCCCGGATATTATTTAGAATACCATCATATATTTTTCCGGGGACTGTATTCTCCTTCCCGTCATTCAGAAGCTCAACCGTCATGCCGGCCGAACTCCTGCCCAAAAGATGGTATTTCTGCAATGTCTGCAGATCCCTGAAGGCCGGTCTGAGTTCCTTTTCATCTGACAACAGACAGGATAACGCATAATAAATCCGGACAGGGACCCTTTTCTGTATCTCTCCGCATTCCTTGCTTAACATCCCGGATACCCTGCATCTGTCCTTTAGAATGCCAATCCTCACAGGCTCCTTTATCAGAATTAAGAGGAAAGAGGATCTTGCATCGGAAAAAGAACTGATTTTGCAGCCTGCATGATTTTCGTCCAGCGTGCGATAAATATCATTGGTAACCCGGCTGTCCATCACATGTTCATCCGTCCAGAATAAAATAAGTATGCAGTGCTCTGTCCGATCCTTCAGCTTCAGAACAGACGGTAATAACGTATCAGCCTCATTCCCGCCAAGAAAACCCAGAACCTTATCGGAATGGTATTGCTGGGACAGCATATGTATCTGACTGATTATTTTATCGCTGGTAATTTCGGCCTGCTTTTTACTGTATTCTTCATTTCCCGGAATCAGCTCCGGTCCGGAACTGATTCGCCTGAAAAAATCCTCCAGAGGATAATACAGCTTATTCGCCAGAAATACGGCTAAAAGCAACGCCGTAATCAAGCTAATGATAACACTGAAAAAAGCCGCTTTTTTAATCTCGGACAGCTTTGTCTGCATAATATGATAATCCTGCAGCATAACAAAATGCATATCCAGGGTATCATTATAGATACTGTTGCAGAGGTACTTCGTATCATTCAGAAATATTTCCCGGCTGCTGCCGCCAAAATCCTCTCTGCTTACATAATTCCATACCTCTTCCCTCTGTTCCAAAGACAGCTTTCCTTTCATCACAGCCTGCCCATCCGCTTTATATACGAGCAAGGTGGTATCCTCAACGTCCTGCGAAATCAGTGTCTTTTCCAAGGCATCCAAATCCAGGGAATATATGATGCCGCGCACCGGTTTCTCCCCCAACGCATTCCGTTCCGTGAAAAAAATGCACAGATTGCTGCGGGTATCCGTATGTATAAGTATCTGCTGCGTATCATTAGAGGTCAGCATGATGCCCTGTTCTATTTGCTTCATCTCTGTCTCGGAAGGATAACGCCAGCCATAATACCGGAACTCCTCTTCATTCCGGAACAGGCAGATATATTCTGCAAACCCATTATTTACGCAAAGACGCTGAAAATAACTGCCAATCCAGTTCTCATTTTTCCAGCTCTCATTCTGTGTATAGATATGCTGCTTAATATTGGAATCCTGCCAGGCTGTCTGAAGCTGTGTCCGGCACGTATCAATCCTGTTCGTAAATGTGGTATCCAGATTCTGCAGCTGGACCATGGACATGTCATATACCACCTTTTGCGTATACAAATTGAACCAGGCAAAAACCCCGGTTATTACAATAGCAACTGCAAGAATGGCGATTATACTGTAACTCAGCAGTAATACGGATCTGTATTTCTTATCTGCAATATCTAGCTTAAAATATTTTGCCATGACTATATACCTGTATTTCCTGTTGCCCCTTCGGCATCTTATTTGTAAACAACTAATAAATTACAGCTCTTACATTATATCATACTCTGCAGAAAAAGCTGCCGGCTTTATGATTTTTAATCAGTAAAGCGGCAGCTTTCTCCATATAATTGCTGTATGAAATTTATAGAAGCAAAATGAGCTGAATGCCACGCCTGAGTCCTAATTCATCTGTACTGTCACTTGTTTTTAACAGCTATGTAAGCGTAATTCGTATGCGTCAGATTGCCATACTCGGCATGGCACTGGTACTCCACCTGAACCGGAATATCAGGAGCTTGTTTATAACCGTTTTCCTCCGCCACGGCTTCCAATACCCCGAAATACTCCCAAGCACCATTGCTGCTCCTGCCAAGCAGAGCGTTATCCGTTTCCGCGGTGATGCTCACCCTAAGCCATAATCCGCCCGGTTGTATGAGCAGGTCATACCGTTCATCCTGCTTGTCCGAATACGTTTCCTGGGCGAACATCAAACCGCAGGGTTTGTTGTCATTCCCATAGTTAATTGAAAGAGCGGCGCTCCAATCGGGATGAACCAGATCCTGTTTCGGAATACCGATAAGTTCTTCCCGATACCGTTTCAGCGTAGCGCCGATATCCGACTCATCGGTGTTGTTTTCGGCGTAATCCACGCAGCCCACCCATAGCACATCAGGGCGCTCTACCACTTCAAATGTCACGCCCTTACAGGTGAGCGTTTGTACAAGCGTTTCCAGCGGATGATTCGTATTTTGCATTTTGTACCTCCTTCTAATCATTATAAATACCATTCTTCCGGCATCAGTAAACAGCTTCCCTCTTTATCAAAGCAAGTAAACTATCCTGGTCAGCACAATCCAGCTCTGGGAAATAGAAGCTGCATCCAAGACATTTTCGATATTCAATCCCATCTATAGTAAACGGATTAGGACCTTTACAATGGTTGTTGCACTTATGGCAATCGTAGGCCGTTTTTATCAAATGAATCAAATGATCGGAGCAATGATCAAGCGCATCCTTATACTTTTCAATATTGGAGAGCATCGCTTTAATTTGCCAGATCGCATCGGTACATTCAACCGTAAAGAGTACTCTGGATGGCTTCCTCTTCGAGAAAACGCATTTCCACGTTTTATGAGCAACGGCAAAACGCACCTTGCTTTTGCAATTCAACTGTTCCCCTAATTTTATAAATTTTTCCGCGTCTGCAAATTTATCTGCAGGTAAAATACGTATCATTTCTATTGGTGTTTTTTCCAACGTTTCCTCCTTTTATTAGTGCTTCCTGATTTTCATTTTCCAATTTCCACCAAATTGATGTAATCGCTTAAATACCTTATTTCGGGGCGCATGGTAAACAATCCGCCGGAGCAGGCACAATGCCAATACTCTCTACCATCAAGGATATAAGCCTGACCGCGGGTACATTGCGCGCGGTTATCGCAACCCGTATCTCCGGGTATAAAGATGCTCTTTATTTCATCCGGGCTATTTTCTATATATCCGGCGCAGTTTTGAATACATTTGATCCGAAGGCCAAGCTGTAATTTTGTCCGCTGTGAAGAGAGTTTATATCCTGCTTTGCTCCTGTTTCCCTTATCTTTTTCCCGGAAATAGTAAAACACAGCATAGTTGTCCTCCCCGGACATTTCACCGCGATTGTCGATCGCAGGCAGCAGCCCTTTCTCCTGCATTGCCGAATCAAACCGGTACACACACTCTTTTTCCTGCTGTGTGTGCATTTTATCCGCAAGGTAATCTGTGGCTGTATAATGGAAGGTGTTCCTGTCGTCCTGCAGCAGCTGGTAATTACATACCATGAATTCCTGCCGCCTGTTGTGTTCGTGGGCCTTATCCGCCATCCACTTCAATACCGTGAGCACATCAGGGTTGTCAGGGAAGCTTAGATGGATGGACTCGCCGCAGGGTACCGGCCTGTAGTTTTTTAAGCCCTCCAAGTATAGGCCATAGCGGTCGAATTGGGAATAAAGCTTGTCCACGTTTTTAATCGTGTAGGATTTTGGTGCATAGGCTTTGTATTCGCTCAAATGGTCGTTTTTGTTCGCCGCCAGAAGCTTTTCCGGCACCACCTCCAACTCGTTGTTCCGAATAGTACCGCTGATCAGCACGTTGATCAGCGCATCAAGGAACATATATGCCGCTCTTTTGGAGGACTGTGCCTTCGGTGGCGGAAAGCCGTATTTAGTCAGATTATCCGTTCGAATCTCCACCAAAGGCATAGAAAAGCATTCCGGATGCTCAGCAATATCCTGAAAGACATCAAAAAGCATTTTATGGATGATCAGTAAGGCTGCCGTAATCTGCTCCTTTGGCAGCTGCTTTACATAATCCGGGTGGATCGGGAAATCCTCCGGTAAATCAATGAGTCCGGCCTGCCTGCGCAAGGCCCATTCACTCACATAATATTTTATATTCTTCATCCCTTATTCTCCTTGCAAGCCAGCCTGTTCCAATCTGTTTTCCAATCAGATACTGTTGATGAGCCGCTGGATTTCTCTTTTATACAATTTATTTTACTATATCGGTACCTAAAACTCCATGTCACAAAATGCGGTGTTATGTCCGCTCCGGGAAATACAAACCCCTGAACAACGAAAGTTCAGGGTAAGAACCCTTTTTATCCGCCCCCACCGGTACATTTATTAGAATGAAAAGACAAATGTTTTCTGTTATTATATAAGGAGGAAACGATTCCTGCAAATAAGTCCTGCCGGTAAAACTGCTGCGGCGCAAATGAAAATGGAGAATGACATGATTAGGAAAATAAAGAGAACGTATACGGATCAGACACTGCATCAAAAGGTAAGGTTTTCCATCCTTCTGTTTTCCCTGCTGCCGCTGGTCTGTCTTGCGTGTATTTCCCTTCCTCTTATTTACAAAAACCAGATTGGTAAATTAAAGGAAGAGGTGTACGATGAACTGCAGAACAAAGCAGATGATATGAATTATGAAATGAATACCATAGAATTAATGGCAAAAACCGTATGGTCCGACACCACCTTTATTACAGAGGTGGGGAAGGCCGCTATTGACGGCAGTCTGGGAGAATATAACCGGTATCTTTTCCAGGAGCAGACCCTGTCGGTGTTAAAGGTAATTACCAGCATCAGCCAGGTGCAAAGTGCAAGGATACATCTGGAATATCCCGGTCTGAGGGAATATTTCTCTTATTTATACAGTATGGACAGAGCCAGGGACAGTCTTTGGTATCAAGACAGAAATTCCCTTACCTATAACGGGGCCTGGTATTTGAATGTGACTGATAAACAGTCCGCCGGAACGTATTCCAATTATTTTACGGAAAAGAATATGGCCTCTTTCGTCATCCCTGTAAGAATCAGCAGCGAATTGACCGGTATTTTTGAAATCGTGCTTCCAATGAAGGCCATTGTACCGGAGCTTTATACTACGATGAAAACAAGCGATATTTTCCTGGTTGATTCACAAAACAGGCTTTTAGGCGTTGAAGCGTCGGGGAAATTCGGAGAGATTACCGTAGAAAAGCTGGCGGATATGATGGGGCTTTCCTCTCTGAACGATTTTGATTTGCAGGGAATTCAGCTGTATCAGGGGTTGTGGAAGCATTCCCCGGTGATATTGTCTGTAAGCAAAAATGAGAAAAACGGTATATTTCTGATGCAGCTGACCTCTGTACGGAAACAATATCAGACTATGCTTCTGCAGATTATTATAATTCTGCTTACGGAAATCATGATGACGGCGCTGCTGCTGCAGGCTGTCAACAGTATCGTGAAGCGTCTGCTGCATGATTTTGATGTGTTTTCCGAATGTATGCGGGAAGTGGAAAACGGAAATCTGGATGTGGAAATACCCAGGCTGGAGCAGGTGGAAATCAATGCGGTTGCAATGGAATATAATCGGATGCTTGGCAGGGTAAAGCAGCTGATGGAAATCAGCATCCACAGGGAGGTTATGGTAAAAGAAGCGCAGCTAAAAAGCCTGGAAAAGCAAATCAATTCCCATTTCCTTTATAATGTACTGGATTCCATTAAGATGATGGCGGAGGTCAGGGGAATTTACAATGTATCTGATGCGCTCCTGGCACTGGCAAGAATGTTCCGCTATAATCTGCAGATTGACAGTCACAGTGTTACCCTGCAGGAGGAGATTGCCTATCTGGAAAATTATCTGAAACTGTGTAATATAAGATACGATTACTATATTAACCTTAGTGAAAATGTGGAAGATCCTGCCGGAAAGCTGAAAGTACCCAAGGTTATCCTGCAGCCTATTGCTGAAAATTCCATTGCCCATGGGCTGGATGAACTGGCGGAGGACACAACAATTTATCTGAAGGTATATCGGAAAGGGGACTGCGCTTATATCGAGATGACCGATATGGGGAAGGGCATGGATGAGGATAAGCTGAGGAAGGTCCGGGAAGTGATTCAAAACGGAGGCGGGGGAGACAATTCCACGAATGGGATCGGCCTGCATAATATTCACGAAAGAATCCGGCTGATGTATGGAGAAGAATACGGGGTTGAAATTTTCTCCATGGAAAACTGTTATACAAAGGTAGTGCTGACAATACATGCGGAGGTGACAGCGTGAGAAGGATTTTACTGGTGGAAGATGAAAAAATGATTCGGTACGGAATATATGTCATGATAGAAAACAGCGGCGTCCCTTACAGCGAAATAACAGAATGCCGCAATGGCAGGGATGCTGTGGAATGCCTGAAAAAGAACAGATATGATCTTGTTTTGACTGATATAAAAATGCCGATAATGAGCGGGCTGGAACTGGCAACGTGGATATACGGAAATATGGAGGAGGAAGAACGCCCTCTGATTGCTGCTATCAGCGGTTATGCGGAATTCGAGTATGTGAAGGGCATGATGAAGATCCAGGCAATGGACTATCTTCTGAAACCGGTAGACAGGGAGGAACTGGGAAAGATCCTTTGGCATGCGGAAGAAATTCTCAGGGCAAAAGGCGTGGAAAGCCCGGAAAACGTAAATCCCGGCAGGAAAGCCGAGGTTACCGGGGTAAGCAGGCATAAGATGCAGAAGGCGGTTGATTATATCAGGAAAAATTATGGGAAGCCGATAGATATGGCCGAAGTATCTAATTACGTTTCCATGAATTATTCCATGTTTTCCGCCACCTTTAAGGATTATACAGGGGAAAACTTCAGCTCCTACCTGAGAAAGCTGCGTATAGAAAAGAGTAAAAAGCTTCTTCGGAATACAGACATGAGCATTAATGAAATCTCCCAGCGGGTGGGCTTTGAGGATGCAAGACGCTTTGCAAAGGTCTTTAAAGAGGAAACCTGCCTGACGCCCACCGCAGGCAGGGATAAAATGATGACAGAAAAAAAATAACACATAAAACAAAATCTGATCCATTTTTCCGATGCCTTTTATACCATATAATAATCTCACAACGATGTCGATATCCGTATGAAAGTAATTTAAGACTATGTATCAGGAAAGGGAGAAGAAAAGTGAGAAGAAAGAAATGGTTAGCATTGATTCTGGCCGCCTGTATGGGAATAAGCTGCCTGGCCGGCTGCCAAAATACCTCCGCAGGAGGGGAGCAGACTTCTGCAGCTTCGGGTTCTGCTGCACAGGACAGAGACAGTTCTGCCAAAGAAACGGTAAAGCTTACCGCCCTGATTTCAAAACACAGCCTGACAAAAGATGTGAACGAGATGGAATGGCTGAAGCTCTTGGAAGAAGAAAATGGAGTTGAGGTGGAATGGCAGCAGATCACCGCGGACTGGGATCAGAAAAAGAGCGTTATGTTTGCCGGAGGGGATATACCGGATATTTTATTTAAGGCAACGGTTACGACTGACTTTGCAACCTACAACGGGCTTTTTGAAAATCTGGCACCCTATATAGATTCGGGAGCTATGCCCAATGTTGCCAGGATGTTTGAGGAACATCCGGAACTGAGGGTACTGTGTACCGATGAAAATGAGGCAATTTACGGAATTCCCAATTACAGAAGTCTCTGGCCCAGAACAAACAGGGTGCTTTACATAAACCAGACCTGGCTGGATAACCTGGGATTACAGGCGCCGCAGACCATGGACGAACTGGAGGAAGTTCTCATCGCATTTAAGGAAGGGGATCCCAATGGAAATGGGGATACATCGGATGAAATACCCTTTGACTTTAACGGCTTTCCTACTTTTATGCTTGGATGCTTCGGCGTTCCGATGATGAATGAAAGTGACGGTTATTTCATTGAGGACGGTAAAGTTAAGAATTACCGTGTGGATGAGAGATATAAAGATTTTATGACCTGGCTTCAGAAGCTGTATAGTGAAGGGCTGATTAATGAGGAAGTGATTACGCAGGATTATTCCAAATTCCAGTCTCTGGCACGCGGGGAAGGAACGACGGCCAAGGTAGGCGTTACCCTGGGCTGGGAAAGCGGGGATCGATTCGGAACGGAAGTGTCGGATCAGTATACGCCGCTGCCCGCGCTGAAGCCTCATGCGGATTCCGATGAGGGCGAGGTTTTCTGGGGGTATTATTCCGATAATAACTCCGTGAATGCAGCAACGGTAGCTATGAGTGCAAACTGTAAAAACAAAGAGGCCGCAGTGAAATTTATGGATGCCTTTTATGCGGAAAACATGGGGCTTCAGGTGTTGTTCGGCGGTATGAATGAGGTTGACAAATGTGTTCAGGATAATGGGGACGGAACCTACACCGTGCTGCCTCCCGCGGATCCCGGCGTTGATGCAGGCACCTGGAAGTGGACCAATTCCTTTGCGGATTACAGCCCTTATTATATTCCGGATGATATGAAGGACAGACTGACTATGGGTGAGGATATGCAGAGGGTGATTGAAGAAAGATTACCTTTGGAAACCACGCTGGACATGATGGAAGAAAAGTGTGAGACATATCCGGCCAAATTCATAACCTATACAACGGATGAAAACTCCGATCTGGCAATGACGCAGGCAAACATTAATAATATTGTGGATCAGACCTATTCCGCATGGCTTACGGAACCTTCAAGAAATATTGATGAAGAATGGGAAGCCTACGTGCAGTCCGTTTACGATATTGGCCTGACCCAGAACCTTGCGATCAGACAGGCAGCATATGAAAGATATTTGGCATCAATGGAGTAATCCGGAGAATGCGGGAGCCGGGAAAACCTTTGGAAACAGTTTTCCCGGCTCTTATCACATAAAGAATTATAAAAATTGCATCAGCGGAGGTATGCTATGGGACGAAAAATTATGTCCGTTCTAAAAAAAGACTGGCAGCTTTGGGTAATGATTCTGCCGGCGCTCGCCTATATTATTCTATTTTGCTATGGACCTATGTATGGGATCCAGCTTGCATTCCGGAAATATGATTTTTCAAAAGGACTGACCGGCGGAGACTGGGTAGGCTTCAAATATTTTATACAGTATTTTGAAAGCCCCATGTTTTGGAGCACACTCCGCAACACCTTTGTTATTTCCTTTTTTACCTTGATTTGCGGATTCCCTGCGCCGATTCTTCTGGCGCTTGTAATCAATTCGCTGCGGCAGAAAAAATGGAGACGAATAGTGCAGACCGCAGTGTATATGCCTTATTTTATATCAACTGTCGTTATGGTGGCTCTTCTGCAGATTCTGCTTTCGCCGTCCACCGGAGTGATCAGCAGCCTTCTTAAAAACATGCATTTCATACCGCAGTCCATGAACCTGCTGGGAACACCCGGCGCCTTTGTACCGGTCTATGTCCTGTCAGGAATCTGGCAGTCGGCGGGCTGGAACAGTATTATCTTTATAGCGGCGCTGTCCTCAGTGGACGGCCAGCTGTATGATGCGGCGAAGGTGGACGGCGCCAACCGCTGGCAGCAGGTAATCCATGTGGAGCTGCCGGCGCTTGTTCCCACCATTGTGATTTTGCTGATTATGAATATGGGACGTGTCCTGAGCGTGGGCTTTGAAAAGGTGTTCTTAATGCAGAACGACCTGAACCTGCCGGTGTCCGAAGTTATCTCAACCTACGTATTTAATGTGGGCGTGCAGTCGGGACAGTTCAGCTTTGGTTCCGCGGTGGGACTTTTTAATACGGTTATTAATTTTGCCTTTCTGATGATTGCCAATATGGTGTCAAAGAAGGCGGCGGACATCAGTCTGATGTAGGAGGAAGAGAACATGAGAGCAATTGAAAAGAAAATGCAGCAGAGCCTGTCGGACCGTATTTTTTATTTTTGCGCAACGGCGATTGCCGCTGCGGCATTGATAGCCGTATTGTACCCCCTGTATTTTATTATCATCGCATCCTTCAGCAACTCCAATATGGTTAATCAGGGGCTGGTAACACTGCTGCCGAAAGACATAAATTTTTATGGATATCGGAAAATCCTGGATAGAACGGATTTATGGGTGGGATACAAGAATACCATTGTGTATACGGTATGCGGAACTTTGCTGAATCTGGCGGTAACACTGCCGGCAGCGTATGTGCTGGCACAGAGCAGGTTTCGGGCGCGCCGTTTTGTAATGCCTCTCTTTGTCATAACCATGTACTTCGGAGGAGGTATGGTGCCCACCTATATGCTGGTTAAAACACTTCATCTTACAAACTCTCCTCTCATCATGATTATAATGGGAGCCGTGAGCGTATATAACGTAATTATTACAAGAACCTTTTTTGAAAATTCAATCCCTGCAGAACTGCAGGAAGCGGCGGAACTGGATGGTTGCTCCCACTTCCGGTATTTTGTCTCCATCGTCCTTCCCCTGTCCAAAGCGGTAGTCTCCGTAATAACTTTGTACTATGCGGTAGGGCACTGGAATGATTTCTTCAACGCCCTGCTTTATCTGAACAGGGATGAATATCAGCCGCTGCAGACGGTTCTGCGGAATATTCTTATCAGCAACCAGGCTATGGCCGGCACCACGGGAGCCGGTGAGGGAAGCTATGCCCAGCAGTATGCGGATCAGATTAAGTTTGCCGTGATTATTGTATCCACGGTACCGGTTTTATGTATCTATCCGTTTATTCAGAAATATTTTGAAAAAGGGGTGATGATCGGTGCCGTGAAGGGCTGAGCGCACATTATAAATGTGGCATGAAAAGAGGCAGAGCCTGACAAATAGATGCTGTCAGGCTCCTTTATGATAAAATATTTACAAGCAATGTTTAGCAATCGCGGGATAACAGAAGGCTAATCAACGTGGCTAACTATCTCTTGATTGTCATTATATTGTAATTATATAAAATAAAATATCTTCTTTCTGCCATTACATATCAATATCCTGCCAATTTAGTGATACTCCAATGGTATTATCCATCTAAGTTGTTCGTCCCAAACCACTCAAGGCGTCCGCAAGAAGCACCACCATCCCAAAGGGCTTTTCGACAGGGACGCACCACCACATTTCCAGGGATTAAGGCGGGCTGCTGACAATCTTTTATACCGATCGCATCACCTTTCAAAATTTTCGGTATTACGCCGTTATTCCTGACCAAAGCAGCCGCCTCTCTCCAGTATGCCGCACCCGGCCTTTCATATTGTCCTGTGCAGGAAGGATTTTGTACCTCTATTTCATTTACCTTTTACATTCACAATGCTTCTGATTTGCTGCTTGTCTTGTAAAACTCCCGGAACAGGGCAATGTAATCCGGCAGCCGCTCCACTGATGGATCGTGGAACTCAAAGGTCATTCCGTTGCATTTTTCATATGGTACGCCGTCGATCTCATAATCCTTCCGAAATTTGCAATGATTTCCCTTACAATGCTTACAGGTACCGTAATCTCCGGTAAACACATTTTTGATATACTCCGGAGCGGCGCTGATGAATGCGTTATGCTTGGTAACGTTATTGAAAAACAACCGAAGGACAAGGGATTTCTCCCGGATATAGATTCTTGCCACAACATTCTTTGACTTCGCGTTGGCTTTCCGAAAGATCAGCATATGGCTTCCCCAACAGAAGCCTCTGCCAATGGTACCGCCGTAGGTGTAGCCAAGAGCCTCCAGGCCGGTGGTAAAGGCAATGATAAAGTCCTTATCCGTTTCACTGATAAAGTCAAATTCCGGTTCCTTTATTTGCTGTTCAATCATCGCTGCTCTCCTTTGTGAATGTAAGCGGTATAAAGATTTTCAAGTTTTCAAAATACCTGTCCTGATTTTCGATTAGCCGCAGGGTTTCTGGAACGTCCTGCACGGAAACCCCCGGCACCATAATGGTGTATCCACCGCATCGCTCCACCCGGACGCCTTCGGAATCGATATGATGATATAATTGCGGTTTCCCTTTACAAAGCCCGCAGCAGTTGGCCACATTATGGTTTTCATACTGCTGTCCCCGCTTGATCCATGCCTCCGGCCGCCGCTTCACCGCTTCTTCAAAACGAGGGGAATACTTTTCATTGGCCGAAAACCGAAGCCAGAATATCAGGCGCTGGTTCCGGCCAACTTCCATTTTACTAATGATCCTGCCGTTTTTTTCAAATGAAACTGTAAAAGTACTTTTTTTATGCTTTTTAGGCGTATAGCCTAATTCCAGCAAGCGGTTTATAACCGGCCGGCAGAATAGGCGATCTTCTTCGTTAAGCTGATCTATCATTGATTGGATCCATATATCTTGGTTTTCGGATTTCATGTGTAAGCCATCCCCCTCCAGCCGACGGCGACGTCCGTTTCGGCCAGTTCCCGGATAATATATCCATCCGGAACGGTAACACCTTTCTTCATCATCATTCCGACAACATAGGAAAAGTTACCGTCTCCCAAATCCCAATCAAGAAAAATACCTGCATATGAGCTGTCAAAAACATATTCCGTTTGGGCTTCAAGAGGGAGGAAAATGTTTGTCATACAGCACTCTTCCCAAAATCCGGGAAGCCGGTTGTCTTCCTTATTCAATGCCTCATCACTGTAACGGATTTCCTTACCGACAATATAAACCTTTGGAAGCCTAATCATTTCGAATTTAATAAGATGATACATTACTTTAATCCTCCAACTGCGGCTATTCTTTTTCTTTCACTGAGTCCCCAGTCCGGTCCGTTTTCACATCCAACCCGCAGGGTTTCATGAGGGTACACTTCGATATCGAGGGTATGGTCTGCAGGAGTCCGTTCTTTTCAAGGAAAGCGTCCGCTTCGGCTCTTTCCCATAATTTCCATTCCTTCATACCCTCCAACACAAGATCTTCATTTTTCCCATTCACCTTTGTTCTTCCAATATCTCAATCATACGCTTCACTTCCTCCAGAACCGCACTATCATTATCCCTGATTTGGCGGAGCGTCAGCTGAACCATCTCCCCCCAATAGCCCGCATAGTGTTTGCCCCAATCGGCACATTCCTCCAGGCCGATGACTGACCAGGCAAGGTCGTGGGTGTAACCGTATAAAGGAGCGCCGATTTTTCGGCAGATTTCATCAAAGACGGGAGATTTCAGTTCTTGTACATTGCGCTGCCGGAACACCTCGGCAAAATTATGGGAGTTAAAAGTAAACCACATGGTATCCGCCACTCGCTTCATACGGACCTTTTTTTCCTCCAGGGATGCTTCACCCAGTCCCTCAGGGCCATACAGCCCAATTTTCTCCATGTATCCATCCCAAAGTTTTTCCTCCTGATTATATTCCATCACACGTCGGATGCGCTTCAAGCCATCTAAAAACGTATACCGGGGCGCCGTCTTCTTTCCGATGATGTAAAGGACATCAAGCTCTTCATAGCAGGGCACCGTTTGCGCACTGCCAAAATCAGGACAAATCAGCGTATCTGCGTCGTAACCCGTAATGACACGGAACCGCGCTCCCCCCGATTTAACCCTGATAAGGATCGGCTTCCCTGTGTCAATGGCCGCTTTGATTTTCTCCCGGAACACTGAGGGGTCGGTTAACTGCTGGTACTCGTATCCGGCAAAGCCAAACAGAAACTCCACGTTGTTGTCGGTGCCACCGTCGTCATAATCGGGATCGCTGATAAGCAGCTGCATTTGTGTGGGTGTACCGTCAAACCGCCACCTAAGGGAGCTGCAGCCGCACATGGTATCGAAAACAAAAAAATATCTTTCCTGCATTGCAACAGGCGTTTTTCTGCAGCTGTCGCATTGGCTGCAATACCCTTTTTCACGGTAATCACAGCGGTATCCGGCTTCGCCTGTCACCTTAATGTTCTCCAAAAACAGATACATGGAAGCAAAGCAGTTGATAAACGTTGTGCCCGCGTAGCCGCTGAAGGGTATTTGGAATGCTAATTCCTTTTTCATTATTAATTGTATCCTCCCACGCAATTTGTACAGATGTCCCGTGAAACGGGCGAATCGGAGTCAAAATATAGCAACCGTCACAGGTTTTATATCCGATTCATAATCTGGTCTTTTTATAGTTTATCATAACGTACCGGAACCTAAAAATCCATGTCACAAAATGCGGTGTTTTGTCCGCTCCGATAAATGTAATTATGTCACTCCATGTAAAACTTACTGATTCCTCTTTTTTGCACTCAGACATACTATAACCAAGTCCATGGCAGACGGAAAATATATAATAATATTCAAAATATATATTGAAATCAGGATAGGCATAGGTTTCAGTCCCCGCCGGGTCTTAACAGCTGATTATGGATATGGGCTTTATCTTCATGGGTATAGACCGTAAATTGCTGTTGTTTTTCGTGTATCTATTGCCAGCTCATAGCCGATCTGATTCGTCACCTCCGGCGTGGTTTCACCGGGTTTAAACGATTGCAAAATCCGGTACATAATCACGTCCCGGTCTTTCTGGAGAGCTGCTTTGCAATCACCATATCGGTTCCTCCTTTTATGCAAACAAAAAAATGCGGCAGAACAAAGGCCGCCGCGTCAATCTATATATTTGTTTAAAGATCTTTCAGGATTTCGTTTAGCGATTCCAAGCCGTCCGTTATGACTGCCACCAGCCGTATTAAACCATACGGGCTTAAAAGAAACGCAGTCACAAAAGGAATGGCGCACACCCCCATGAAGCAGACAGCATAGGTTTAACCGACGCTTTCCGATGGTGATGCAACCCTATGAGATAGAACATTAAAATTCGAAAACAAGTGAAAAGAGAAGCCTCATTGTATGAAACCGCTCCGTATTTGCACGGAGCGGTTCCTGCAACTTCTGCATAAAATTAATTTCTCACACCAGTGGTGCGCGTTTCCCCTTGCGATATAAGGAAAGAAAAATAAAACGGTTTAAAACCTGTTGCTATTACCATTGGATTTGGTATTCAAATTTGATACTAATACGATTGGAGCAAATTATTACACAGCCTGTTTTTTTATCAAAATGGTGAAACACGTTCTACCGTGAGCGTAGCGTTCGTAAGCGAGGCCAAGTTCAACGATGCGGTGCCAGTGGAAAGAAACGATAAATCAACTGTGCCGCTCAGGAACTCAATGACACTGCCTTGTAAGATCGTGTTATCTGTTGTGGATAATGTGCTGTACTGTAATGTGGAGTCGATGAAGTTGCCGTTTTGTCGTACTCCCGCAGAAATTGTCTGATTTGGTGTCTCAACCGGAGCTATACGAAGCATATAATTGATTTCGTATTCACCTGAAATAAAAATTTGCAGTTCATTCGGATTTGTCCCAACATCAAAAGAAGGCATAAAATTATTGAGCTGCACCTGTTCAGTCTGGCCGCTGGCGGTGAAAACAAATGTTTGAGCTGCGTTGGAATAAAGACCACCAAATGCATTTCCCATTGTTTTACCATCAATTTCGACCGTCGCTGGATTGTCAAACAAATTAATATTTAAATTGGGGGATATAAAATTTAAATCCTCTCCAAACCTAATAGGTATTGGGCCGCCGTTACCGTTTATAAAAAACAAAACATCACCTGGATTAAAGGAACCCTCCGGTCCCTGTTCTCCTTGCGGCCCGGGTTCCCCCTGTGGTCCGGGTTCGCCCTGTGGTCCGGGTACACCTTGTGACCCAGGTTCGCCTTGCGGCCCAGGTTCGCCCTGTGGTCCGGGTTCGCCTTGCGGACCGGGTACACCTTGTGACCCAGGTTCGCCTTGTGGTCCGGGTTCCCCCTGTGGTCCGGGTTCGCCTTGTGGTCCGGGTTCGCCTTGTGGTCCGGGTACACCTTGTGACCCAGGTTCGCCTTGTGGTCCGGGTTCCCCCTGTGGTCCGGGTTCCCCCTGTGATCCGGGTTCGCCCTGTGGTCCGGGTTCCCCCTGTAGTCCAGGTTCGCCTTGCGGACCGGGTTCCCCCTGTGGTCCAGGTTCGCCCTGTGGTCCGGGTTCGCCTTGTGGCCCAGGTACACCCTGTGGTCCGGGTACACCTTGTGGCCCAGGTACACCCTGTGGTCCAGGTACACCTTGTGGCCCAGGTACACCCTGTGGTCCTTGACAGCACCCACAGTTGCAGCAGTTAAAACAGTTTTTAGGATGATTATCACCATTGCAGTTGTATATATACATATCTGTATCCCCCATTCCTTTATGAATATTAGAAACCTGATGCATATCAAGTATCTAATATGAGTTTATTCTCCAAACTGAAAATAGTTCACCTTTTTTACAGGATTGAGATATTCATTCCAGTTAAAATGTTTGTTACCCAACCGCCAATCATTTCCATATATCACCCATTTTTCACCTTGCCAGTCAACCGTCCGGACATTCTTCAGCCTAGCACATTCCTTTTCCCGGCGCGGGGCAGCGTGTTTCCATTTTGCCAGATCGTTATCATCCTTGCCGCAGAACACAGGCGGCGGACTGTAACTAATCAGTTTCACCCGCAGGCAAAGCTTCGGGACTGCCTGGACTGCCTCATGGATTTTTGTCATACCTGAATGCCCCGCCTTGTCATTATCCAGGCAAAGGCTGATATCCGTCCGGCCTTCGGGGCGCGTCCGGCGTTTCGGTGGCCTTTGTCATGCAATCTCTCCTTTTGATTTTGGCTAAAAAAGGAACTCACCACCATCCTTTACTCTGCTTAAAAAACCTTTTTTATATTAATCTCCTTTATAACAGTGCATAATCCGACTGGATCTTTTTTTACAACAAAGCTGACATCTGTCAGACTCCACTCCCTTTCTCATTTTTATCTGCTTTAAAACGAAAACTGTAATTTATCTACTGTACGTCTATCCGGTTATGTTCTTAATTCTCCAGCTCCGTCCCGTCTGTAACCGCAGTATATGCAATTATCAATTTCTACAATCTCAAAAAGGATGGATGCTTTTATTTCAAACTTCTATTGTGCATAATCATTTTTAATTAAAAGTATTTATCCTTCTTTTAATGGTTTTACAGCCAAAGTTCATGATTTCACATAAAAACACCACCTGAATGTGAAATATCAGGTGGTGTTTTTATATATCCGATTATGTCATTTAACAGTATGTCTTTTGTCAAACAATTATATCTCTACTTTCCAGTCATATACTTTTTCATAGCCCAGATAAATCAGGCTCTGCTTTGCCTGGGCGCACCATTTTCCGGTCCGGCAGTATACAATAACCGGTACTTTTTTATCCTTCAGATAAACGGCTGCCTCTGCATGGATTCCTGTATAGGGAATGTTAATGGCATTTTCCAGATGACCTTCTTCATATTCAAAAGATTCCCTTACATCTACAAGTATGGCTCCCCCGCAAAGCAGCTGCTTTGCCTGGGCATCCGTCAGAAACGCCGTATCCTGCAGTCCTTCAAAATTTATAGCGGTTTCTGCGCAGAGATTATGCTCTGCGCCACAGTTTTCTGCCTCGATTTTATAAACTGCAATACCATGGGGAGGAATTATCATACGATATTCTTGCTGCAGTTCGGTTTCCAGATCTTTATGCGCCCACAGATCTCTTCACGCAATCACCCTGCCGGAAAGACCCAGCTCTTCCGGGGAAACTGTTATCTCCAGTTCATGGCTGCTTCGGTTCAGGAAAGCCGCCGCTTTTTTCCCCGAATGTTCTTTGCCCAGGTTTGTACAGGCCAGAGTCATCGCCGTCGCAGTTGGCAACACAAGTAAGGCCAATTTGAGCAAATGTAAAATACAGGGGAAATACGCAGGCACTGTCACGGATATCCATAAAGGGACTGTCTTTGTCAGGCTTCATATCGGGGTTAATGCTGTTGCACACAGCTGTTATGACAACCGAATGCCTGGGAAAAAGGATGAGGTCAGTTTTGTTGTTACCAGAATCGATGAAGAACGGAATGTGGCAGTCGGACTTATTTCCAGAATAATAAGACAGAATCTTTAACTTATTTGTATACAAGTATTTTTAAGGGTCTAAGTAGTAAACATGAAATGGTCCATTTTTGAATAACTATTTACATCTTTATAGTACACATCCGAATAACAGAAAAATTTACTGCAGTGAAGCCTATAAGATATGTTCTTATGCAGAAGCTAATGACAGAGAGTTCTTTGCAGAGGCATTTCATTTATATTTCACTGACCCACAAATTCTCAAATTATTTTCTCCATGTACTTACAATAGGTTGATGTCTCAATGGCTTTATTTCCTTCTTAATAACGCGCATATTGCACGTTTTTTCAATTATATCCAATAAAATAGAGCCTATATTGGCCCTTATTGATTGATATATTGTGTAGCATGTTTATCCCATAACAAATTGTATACCGAGTAAAAATAACGCCAAAAAACAGTAAACAGCCTTTCTCCACTTTTTCGGCTACAGTTTATCATAATTATTCAAACTATTTTTTTAGTTCCCGTCCAATCCGGGACATATTGGACGGGAACTAAAGAATATCAACTATATTTTACATACATGCCTTATAATCAAGTTCTATTTGGTAAACAGGCACTACTTTCACTTCATGAAGTTTACTGATAAAAGTGTCAACTTCCTCTCTGCGTGCTGCCATTGCAGAATCGACATTAACATTTACCCCTTCTTTAAGTGGCGTAATATAAACCGTAATACAACTGTTTGCCAATTCTTCCGCAAAATCCTTTAAGCCAATCTCCCAGACCGCGCCATTGGAAAAATTATCATTAATCATTCTGCCATTAATAAAGGCATGACCGATATCACCGCTGTACACCAGCTGCAGACGGGCGTCTTTCAAGCTTTGCATAAAATGCTCCGGCAGCTTAATCGTATATCTTCCCTCATTAATCTGTGTTACTTCCGGCGCTATTGCTACCTGGTCAGTCTCAACCAGATAACATCCAAGAACAGGTGAAAATTCATGTCCCTTGATTTTTTTAGCTTTCGCAGACTTTTCAAATATCCCCTCCGCCGGATATGTATACACCGGGTTGGAGGCGCTGACCGTTTCCAGCTGCAGCCCATTTTCATCTTCCAAAAGCGCTTCCTGCGTAAAAATAAGCCTGTCATTACTAATAATATACATCTGATCTGCCATTTCACGGCCAACCACCAAAACATGAACTGTTATATCTTCTTTTGTCACATGGAAACAATCAATCTTCGACGTATCCTTACATTCATAATTGCAATTCATCTCGTCATTTATGACAACGCCGCCCTCAAACTGAAAAGCAGCCTGCATCCCTTCCGGCGCCATAAAAACATATGTCTTTTCCCCATTGGGCTGCAGTACCGTAACCGGCTGGGCCGTTGCAGTTATCAAATCAATACCATCCATATCAAAATGGAACGGCAGAATTGCATTTTCATCACCTGCAATACCAAAGTGAATGGTAATATCTTCATCATCCAATTGAAGCGTGATCTGCTCGTCCCTGCGATCCGGCATCTGCATATGATCCTGAAAATTATTTATGAAAACGAATCCCCGTTTTCCATCGGTTCGTACGGCATACCGTAAAGTCTCCATATCCTGCGGCTCAATTTCTGATGCCCCCTGGGGAAGAAAAGTCCCCAGCGAACACAGCCTGTCCGCAAATGCTCCCGTAAAATAATGAATACTCTTTAACCTTCTGTAGGATTCCCTTACCTGACCAAATTCTCCCAAAGCTGCCTGATAATCATAAGAAATCTTAGGCACCTGTCCTTCATTCATGAATGTCCCATGTCTGCCTAACGGATTGCTGCCTCCCTGGAACATATAATATCCAAGGAAATTACATCCTGATGCAATCTTGATATTCGCCATGGCATCCACACTCTTAAAAGGGTATTGGAAACGGTAATAATAACAGCAGGTCATACCTCCGCCCATCTCACAACAGGCATAAGGCTTTTCCTCGGGCTTATATTGCGGCTTGAAATCATTCGTGCACACGACCTCATTATTATGGAAATCCTGGTATACATATTCTTCTGTAGCAGGATGTTCTCCCTTATGGGAATAAAAAATCCATGGCCGATAAGCATATCCTCCCCACAGCGGCATCATGGAATCGGGCGCCGCAGCTCCTCCCCAGCCTGTGCAGGTATAAAATACCGGTATCAGCCCGCACTCCGCCGCAAGTTCTTTCATACGGAGCATATAGGTATCTCCCTCATCACCGCCAAATACCCACTCATTCGAAATCCCTGTTGTAATTTCCCAGGGTGCGGAAGAATGCATATATTCATTATCGATTTGAACACCGATAATCGGTCCATTGTCCTTAAAAAACAGCCCTGATGCCTCTTCCGCAATACGGGAATAAAGACGTCTGGTATAATACAGAAAACCATCGCTTACTTTTCTTACCTCAAAGGGCTTGCCATACATCCAGTCAGGAATTCCCCCATTTCTTACCTCTCCATGATCAAACGGACCCACCCGCAAAATTACATAAAGATTATGTTTCTGGCATAATTGTATAAATTTACGAAGATTCCTGCAGCCGGTAAAATCAAAAATGCCTTCTTCTTCCTCATGATGAATCCAGAAAACGTAGGTTGCAACTACGTTAATTCCGCCCATCTTCATTTTAATAAGTTCATCTTCCCATCTTGTATCCGACATACGGCTGAAATGAAATTCTCCGCTTACTCCGAAAAAGGGGGTTCCATTTTTCTGCATATAAAAGTTTGTAAATGAAATTTCCTCTCCCAGACTATTCTTCCCTTTAAATTCATTGCCCAACGGATAAATATTTTTCGGTTTTATATTCTGTAACGAAAGCTGACTTTTCATATATTTTACCCTTTCTGTTCCTTATTATATTTGCCTGCAAAATCACCATTTCCCCGGTAAACCATTACACTCTCAGCTTCGGGCGCCTCAAGGAAAGTCTCTTCCCCCGGCCTTAGACAATCAACGGTGTGAACTGTTGTTTCCATGCCTTTTATGTCCGCAAAATGAAATGAATACCCGTAAATTGAATAAGAAGGCAAATCATTTCTGCATATAACGCGGCATCCCTTTTCCTCCCAGAAAATGCAAAAGGGAGCACACTCTCTTTGTACCACCCAATATGACGGCTTGGGATTTCCATAAATATCTGTAGAACCATGAATCCGCCTGCGCAGTTTTCCTTCCCCTTCTTCTCCCATTTGTGTCCGGTAATCATTCAGACAGAAATTAATAACTCCGGCCACTTCCGGATAACTGCGGTATACATCCATTTTTTCCAGGAAAAGGCTGGTTCTTCTCTCATCCCCTCCCGGAAAAGCAGGTTCGCACAATCCGAATTCGGAAATTACAAGCGGTTTTTCAGGAAAGGCATCTGTCATTTTTTGAACCATAACAGAGGCATCGTGATCCGGCATCCACGTTCCTGTATATTCATTTATCATCTTGATATCACCATAGTTCGTTCCGTCTTTTTCTGTGTCTGCATAAAAACTGTTGCTGACATAATTTGCTGTTCTTCTCATATCAAGCTCATGAGTAAAGGAAACTGCATTTTTTATATATTGTCTGGTACCTTCATTTTGACCATCCAGTTCATTTCCAACCCCCCAGGCAATAACAGACGGATGATTTCCATGAGCCTTTACCATCTCTGCCATCTGTTCGCGGAATACCTGCCACTGCTGTAAACCTGCAGCCTGCGGCACACCGCCCCAGTAAGGTATTTCCTCCTGCACAAGCATTCCATGCCTGTCGCACCATTCCAGCACATAATCATCCTGCTGCCAGTGAAATCTTGTAAATACGCAATTGCTCTCTTTTAGACATACCAGCATTTTTTCAAGCTGTTTTGACGGCTCCGCCATGCCATAAGCGGGATCCGATCCCGGCATCCACTCTGTTCCTACAAGTCTTACCTTTTCACCGTTCAAATAAAAGCTGCTTTCCTTTGCCAAAAACTCACGGAATCCAACTATGATTCTTACCTGATCCTCTGTCAGGCCGCCTGATTTAAGGGTCACAATAAGTGTATAAAGCTCAGGCTGATCAAAATGCCAGTATTTTATAAAGGATAATTCTTTCTTCTCCGCTTCGGCATGCCCGTTTACGGCTTCCAGGCTTCCCGACGCCATACAATTTGTCTGATAATCAACTCCCTCAAATAACTGCCATTCCACCTGCAGGTTTTGATCATCGCAGCCATCAATCTCAGCAGAAAATTCCAGTTCTCCTTTTCCCTGCATCTGCCGTATCCCTTTATGTTCAATAACCGGCTTTGCTGTCACCTGAACCGAATCAATATGATGCCTGCCTGTGATAAACAGATGCGCCTCCCTTATCATTCCTCCGTCATTTGCCCAGTCAAAGCTGCGCATATAAGGAAGCATCTGCTCCGAATAGCCGCTGAACACCCTGACTCGTAAGGAATTTTCCGTTTCTTGCTTTATATAATCTGTTAATTCCACCGTAAAAGGAGTGTAGCCCGAATTCATATGCCTGGCAGCTTCCACACCGTTGCAGTAAATCACAGCATCATGATATACGGCGCCGAACCTTACCCAGATTCTTTTTTCCTTCCACTCAGCCGGTGCATATATCATATGCTCATACCATCCGGTTCCCCAAGTATCTTCACTTCCCTCTTCCACATTCCAGGTATGTACGGCGCCTGCCTCTTTTGCATTTAAAAGACAAGACTCATCAGGACCCAGTGCAAATTTCCACTTATTCAGAACAGTATCATTTCTCTTCATAATAATCTCCATTCATAGTAAGTTAACTCTGAACATTCCTCTTTTAAAAATCATACTCATCCGTATCCGTTAATCTCATCTGAACGGCGGCCGTGTATCCTTTTTCCAAATGTATTTCAGGATAGGTATAATTTCCAAGATATCCGTCTCCGCTTTTAACAATTGCGCTTGACCCATTACCCAAATCATAATAAAGCTCCGTGTTCATCGTAAGCTTAATTCCCCGAATAAAATCGGCATCTTCATCCTGTGCCGGGCAGACACGTACGGATACGGAATTACCGTCCGCTTCCACTCTGACTCTTTCTTCCCTGCCTGCAAGAACAGCTGAAGCAAAATAAATATTTTCTCTTGCTGCCAGGAAGTCGTTCGTACCATGATTTCCTGAATCCTGACCGCCATATAACACATAATTCGTTTCATCGAGGCTCCAGGGCCACTCCGGCTTCTGCCGATAGACATCCTTGCCAAATCCCCGGTATCTGTTTGCAATTCCCCCCGGACGTCCGATATGATCTTCGGGATAACCTGAAAATACGGATTCCTTATCCCAGGTAAGGCGGTCAACCGCATCATTTAGGATATAAGACACCCCTGTTTCCAAAATGTATTCTTCAGGTGGATTTTCAATTGTATATGCAGTTGTTATCAATCCTTCTCCATTAATGCAGATCCGGAACCGTACCGATATGGGATCATAACCATATTCAAACTGCCACAGATCCAGATGGCTTCCTCCCGGATAGGTTCCGGTTATTTCAATTATGGCATTTTCCTCTTCCATTCGGTACCCGACGCCGCTGCACTTCCATCCGGAAGCCTTGATTCCAAACACTCCCCGATTATCATTTTGAAATACGGAAGCCTTATAATAGGCTCCATACAAATTCAGATATGGCCCGCTCTCAATCAATTTCTGTCCATGATACATGCCGTCTGTCATCAATCCGGTTTCTTTGGAGATTTTTATGCTGAATTCTTTTCCGGTAACAGAAATATAACCGCTCTCCTCTGAAATCACCGGCTTAACCGATGCTTTTTGGGAATAGGCTTTTCTGCACATTTCTTTTCCCACTAAAAGCTCATAGGAATCTACTTTAAATCCATTTTCTTCAAAAACGGATATGAATAGCTTCTCCCCATCCTTCCAATCTCTGACAGGTAATACAATTGCCCCGCACTGCCCCGGCGCCGTATCTGATCCAAACAATTCACCGCTGTCACTGCCTGCACTCCACTGGAACCGGATGTCTTTCAGATTTGTATTGTTATATCTGTTTTGGACCCGTATGGCCATAGGCATACCAGGCAAAGGTCTGGCTATTCTTTTGTCCGGCAGCTTAACCGGGGAATAGCCTTTTTTGGTAAGCCATAATTCCGGCTTTTCTCTGTCCCATGCATCAATCAAGCCCCATTGCCCAAAAGATGACGCATATACATCACCGTCAGGACGCTGAATGTAATAATCACTCATTGCAAAAATGGCGGAACCTATAACGCCCTCTGCATTGTATAAAGCATCCCACCCTTTCTTAACAGACATTCCCCATGCATTTCTCATACCCGGATCACGGCGCAGTGTATTCAGGTCATGAGTGGCTACATGCGCATATTCATCATAGATTGCCGCATTAGGAATGATCTCATCATATTCCGGATAGTGATAGGAAGCCAGCGTAGTATGGGAATTATCCCATGTTCCGGCAGTCAGACGGGTAGGCTCTTCTTTTTCCAGGTAATCCAGCTCTGCCTGAAAGTTGATTCCCCAGTCGGATTCATTACCATACTCCCATATAATTATGGAAGGATGATTGCGATCCCGTTCGATCATTTCCGTAAACTGATTCATATACCTTGCCGTATAGGCCGGCATATTACTGGTAGGCCGGATTTTTGCATCGTTCTGGCTGTCCCAGGTTCCTCTTTGGAAATTACCTGCTGCGCATTCCTGGACAAATATCCCATATTTATCGCAAAGTTCATATAAATATGCTCTTTCCGGATAAGCGGATGATCGGAAATAGTTAATATTTGCCCATTTTGCAGCCTTTACGATATTTTCCAGCTTTTCTTTACTGAATACTTTTCCCAGAAGAGGATCATGTCCATACAATGCTGCCCCGCGCAGTTTTGTCTTTACACCATTTACATAAAGAGTATTCCCTATACGCTCTGCCTTCCGAAAGCCGACATCCATGGCATAAGTCAGCCTGCTGCCGTCCTTACCGGAAAGTTCAGCCTTTAAACGGTATAAATTGGGGTTTTCAGCATCCCATTTCAGCGGCTTTGCCACCGGTATTTCCAGAATATTTTCTGTTCCGGAAGCCTCCATTTTTAATACAGTATTCTCAGGAAATACATTATTTCCGGCCCGGTCAAGCAGGCTGACGGAAAGGACACTTTCACAGCATTCTCCCGTTCTTTCTGCAATAATCTTAATAACTGCATTCGTATATGCTTCATCAAGACGGGTATCATATATTAATCTGTTCAGATGAATTTCCGGCAAAGCCAAAAGAACCACATCATCAATGATGCCTGCATAACCGGGTACAGGATCCATTCCCGGAGCGGACGGCCAGTCAATCAACGCGTCATGGCGGTGCATACACATTACTGTCAGCCATGCATCCTCCCCCGGGGTTACCGCCGCTGTTATATCACATTCAAAAGAGGTAAAGGATCCTTCATGATCCCGTATAAATTGTCCGTTAACCCATACTTTCGCGTACTCATATACCATGCCGAATTTCAAAATAACAGTCCTGTTATTCCATTCTGCCGGAATACTAAGCTTTCTTTTATATACATATTCATAATCCCGTTTTATATCGTATCCCAATGCCATGAGTTCAGCAGGAACCTGTACCTCGTCCCACCCATCCGGATTTGTTTCATTCAGCCAGTAATTATCTCCCGGTGTTTCACAAAACTTCCACCCATCGGATAAAATACAGCAAAAGCCGTCCATGCCGCTGTCCTTTTCAGGCATCGGTGTCCAGACAGGTCTGGGCCAGTCCGCGCCCCTGGATTTTGTCCTTACCGACGGATCCCTGGGACGGGCGCTGTCGGGTTCTTTTTCGGATATTTTAATTCGACCCGTAAAGGATACGTTAACAGGCGGTTGTGCATAGTCCGATGCCGGAAGAGTAAACTGTGAGGGGTTATTCCAGATAGTTCCCTGTGCTTTATTATCCATATATTTCTCCTTATTGAATTTAATTTTTCCTGCAGACTACAACTAAATTACATATTCCTTAAAAATTGTTCATATCTGGATGAAACAAACTCCATCCCCGCTTCATTTAAATGCGTGGCATCCCCAAATGTCAAAGCATCCATATCGGCTTTGCTCAACCAATCTATACCTCCGTTTTTGCTATTATCAAAAACGGGTATATTATATTTATTGCAAATTGTGATGATTGCATTTACATATTCAGGCGCCGCCTTTGAAGCAGGTGTATCATACCCCGGGGTATAGGGTGTAATGAAACCAATTTTTTTGTCAGGATACTTTATGCGCAAACCGCTGCAGAGAACATTCAGAGCTCCTTTAAGCATTGTCTGATCCGTACTGTTATTCTCTCCAATCGGAATAAAATTGTGAATATCGTTTGTACCCGCATATACCAAAATATAGTCCGCATCATCATCCATATCCGTATATCTGGCAACAACGCTGTCTTCTTTTTTACATTGACCGTCATAAACATCACGATAAGCCAGCGATGTGCCATTCATACCATAATTTTTATGTTTCATCCCATTTCTGGCTGCAATCTTTGAAAGCCATGTCTGATTATAGGCATCTGAGAGCGTAAACCCCTGTACCATACTGTCCCCGATAGCAACCAACTTTTTTCCATATAAAATATTAAATTGTTCCATATTAATATATCCCTACTTAAAATTATGTACCGACGGATTTTGAGCCGTACAGGGGAGCCAGCATATCCATGTACGGCCTTATTTTAAGAAAAGGGACGCTGAAGCCATCAGCATCCCTTTTCTTGTTTTCCTGCCAGGAATACCTTGTTATTGCGCCTGATTTTCCGCCAGATATGCATCAATTTGAAGCTGAAGTTCATCGGCAATATCCTGTATGCCCGCGCTGTCCATTGCTGCCTTGAATTCAGCAATTGACTGATCTACATCCTGTACAAGACCATTCATAAGCGGTCCGTAATAGGTTCCGCAAGCTGCTTCTACGGCAGCACATTGTGTAGTAACATTTGCCGTATCAAAACTGAACCCATCCAGCGGATGCTCAGGTTTTACATTTGCATCAAAGTTCTCTATTAAGGCATCATAAGTATCGTCCAGCTCCGTACGGTTTTCCACATATTCTTTTCTTCTGATAGTCTGGTTTGTCCAGCCCCAGTTGCAGTTATTATCCGTAGGATAACCTGTTGCATCAAGAATTTTATACTGATCATCGCCTACAGCTTCCCAATGCTTTCCTTCAATTCCCAGAGTTGTGAGATCCTGCAGCTTAGGATTTGTATATAATTCGTTTATTACCATCATGGCTCTTTCTTTATGATTGCTGTTAATATTGATCGCCATGCCTCCATTGATATAAGGATTAAGAATTTTTCCAACACTTGCATTGGGATCTACCATAGTTACTTTCCATTCGGGATGTTCTGCATTCGCCTGCTTTCCATATAACAGGCAAGATCCCAGATTCCATACCATGCTCGCTGTTGTGCCGTTAAGAAGTCCTGTCTGTCTTTCATCCGTGGAATTTAATATATCAGAAGACCAGCTGCCGGCATCAGCCATTTCTTTTACATCTTTACAGTATTGCGTAAACTTGTCCCAATCAAGCACATAATTAATATTGGTATCAGACGGATCCTGAGTATGATATAAGAAAAATTCTCCTCCCTTGGGCGTTCCGTTAATCACATGCATGCCTTCTCCCTGGAAAAACTGCCACCAGGCGATACCCTGGCTGCCATACATACCATCTGCCGCACAGGCCAGATTAAATGCCTTATACTCGTCCCAATTGGAAACCGAAGTAATACCGTATTTCTCCAAAAGATCTCCGCGGATTGCCAGCGTATTACTTACATAATCCTTATTAAGATAAGGGACCATATAAGCTTCACCCTTAATCTTCGCCTGATTCCAGGCAACTTCAGGCAATACCTCCCATACGCCCGGCGCATAGGTTTTAATGAATTCCTCTGACAGGGGATAGAAACCGCCCATTCCTGCTGTCTGCTCATAGTGAGCCCAGCTCGATGCCGTAAAAATCAGATCAAAGGGTTCCCCCGAGGAAAACAGCAATGAATATTTGGTTTCATGTTCGCTCCAGGACAGAAAATCCACACTTATTGAACAGTTGAGCTTTTCTTCCAGAATCTTATTAACCTCGCCATATACTTCGTCAAAATCTGCGCTTCTGTCACCAATCAGATACATCTTCAAATCTACATGTTCGGAAGTATCCGCAACAACACCTTCTGCACCCCCTGTTTCATTAATACTTTCCGTGTTACCTGCGCTTTGGCTTTCCGTACTTCCTGAACCGCCGCACCCTGCAATAAGCCCGACCGTCATCATTGTTCCCAGCAGCAGTGCCAAAGCTTTTTTTAAATTTTTTTTCATAGTAATCTCCTTTATTAATATTTTATTTATATATATATATATATACCTAACCCTTAACCGCTCCAATTGTAATTCCCTGGACGAAGTATTTCTGAACCATGGGGAACGCCAGTATAATCGGTCCCGTAACGACTACGGTCAACGCCATTTTCAATGTCTGTGTCGGCAGGGACATAGCGCTCACTACCGAACTGCTGACTGAATTATTAGAAATCAGTTTCTTATAGGACTCAATATTATTTACCTGCTGATATAAGAAATACTGCAGAGGATATTTGTCTTTTGCTTTAATATAAAGCATTGCATTATACCAGTCATTCCAATAAGCAAGTGCGATAAAAAGACCAACGGTTGCCAATGCCGGTTTTATCAAAGGCATTATAACCTGAAAAAGTGTCCGTATTTCACCGCAGCCATCAATTCTGGCCGCATCAACCAGTGAATCAGGAATTGCGGATATATAGCTTTTCATAATCAGGAGATTATACACTGAAAATATAAGCGGAAGCAAAAGTGCAAAATAATTATCCTGCAGATTCAAAGTACGCGTATATAATATGTAAGTTGGAACAAGTCCCCCTGAAAACAGAGTAGTAAAATAGAAAAAGAAGGAAAAACCGTTTCTCCACTCAAAATCTTTGCGGGACAGCACATACGCGGTCATTGTCTGAACCACTAATCCTACAGTTGTTCCCACAACTGTAAGCATAATCGTTGTCGCATAAGCGCGAAAAACAACCATTGGCTCCTTAAATACCGTTTTATAAGCATCAAGAGAAAAATCCTGCGGTACCAAAGAAAATCCGTTTGCGGTAATTGCTGTTTCCGAAGAAAAAGATGCCGCCAGAATCATGACAAAAGGTATCAGACATATAAGAGCAATAAGTCCTGAGAAGGTATATGCAATGATATTTAGTATAACCACGTCTTTTCCTTTTTTCACATTTCCTATATGAGTATTCCGATCCATATTCTCTCCTCTCATTAAAACAGCGCATAGTCTTTGTCATATTTTCCGACCATTTTATTAACAATTGTTACTGTAATGAAACAAAGCACTGACTGGAACAGACCAATTGCCGCCGACATACCAAAGTCATTGCTTGAAATCAACGCCCGCATCGCCAGTGTATCTATGACATCTGTATAGTTATACAGGAGACCATTGCTTCCAACCAGGTTATAGAACATGTCAAAGTTCCCTCTGAAAATACTGCCCACACTCATTAACAGTAAGATGACCATTGTCGGCATAATCATGGGAATCGTCACCTTGAAAATACGCTGAAATACATTCGCACCATCAATCTCTGCCGCCTCATAAATGGAAGTGTCAATTCCCATAATTGCCGCCAGATACATAACCGACCCGTACCCGACTCCTTTCCACACATTAAAGAAAAGCAGGATAAATGGCCATGCTTTGGGAGTTGTGTAAAATGCGATCTTTTTTCCGCCCAATGCGGTAATCAGCCTGTTTAAAAAACCATAATCTGAACTGAAAATATTAAATGCCATAACTCCAACGATAACCCAGGAAATAAAGTATGGCAGGAACATCATGGACTGACTGAGCTTTCGGAATTTTTTACCACGGATTTCTGTTAAAAACACGGCTACAGCTACCTGGGTAAAAGTTCCTACCGCAATAAATACAATGTTATACAATACCGTATTGCGCGTTACCAAACCGGCCTGTCCTGATTTGAAAAAAAACTTGAAGTTCTCCAGCCCATTCCACGGACTGCCCCAGATCCCTCCGGCATAGTTGTATTTTTTAAATGCCATCACTATACCCGTCATTGGGTAATAAGCAAATATCAATGTATATAGCACAGCAGGAGCCAGCATGAGCAGATATATCCGATACTTGTACAATTTTTTTTGAAATACTTTAAACCCATTCTTTTTGTTCATTTACAATCCCCCTCTTTTTGAAAAAAATATCCATTTTTTCATTCTCCTGATTGTTTAAATCACTTACTATGTTGAGTTTTGTCATGTTTGTTTTGTTCTTTATTTATATTATAAACAAATTCACCATTGCATAAAATATCCCAAACTATTTATTAATGGATTATATTCCACTATAGTTATAATTTAGTAAGCCTAAAAAACGGCTGCGCACAATACCGTACGCAGCCTTAATGTGTTATATATTTCCGTTCAGTCTGCCATAGACCCTACACATCATGTGACTTGGCTCTAATTGAACCGCTTTATCCAAATACTCTTTTGCTTTTTCATAATTTCTCAGTCCGATATTTCCCAAAGCAATAAGGTAGTAACAATGTACACGATTCCTTAAAGTATAGTCATCTTCAAAAATCAGGAAATCAGGCAGCGATACGGCAAAATATTCTATTTTTACGTTATCTTCCAGATGTCTTTCCCCAAAGTCAATCAACCTGTAAAATCTGGATTTTGCCTGTGACATTTTTCCAAGCTTCCTGTAAGCCAGCCCCTGGTAAAGGATCATATCTGCAGGCTGGTCATTATAATACATCGCCCCTGCCGGTTCATCGGTTCCTGTTGTAGCCTGCTCGAAGCATTTCTGAGCTTCCTCTTTTTTGCCCTGTGCTTCCAATGCCAGTCCAAGATTGTAATATATATGGTTATCCTTTGTCCCTTCCAGCTTACCTTCTCCTAAGTTTTCGGGATATACCAACGCCTGTCTCAACAGGCTTTCTGCATTCTCAAACCGTTCTTCGACCAGGGCTTTTCCGGCCATTTGCAGAAGCGCTAATGTATACTGCGTTGTTATCTTTCCTTCACCGCCTTCCCATGGATGAAAACGGTGTCCCATGATACATTTATACGCCTCTTCATAGTTTCCTGTCATATTTACTAATGTAATATATTCTATATACAGATCGTCTCTTCCTGTTATCAATTCCTTGTGCTTCTCATAATTGTCCAGCCGTTCTTCGAAACTCATAGCCAGCTTTTTATAAAGCTGATCCAGTTCCAGGAAAATTCTCACATCCTTTGTATTCAGGGAAAAAGCTTTTTCCATTTCCTGTTTCGCCAACGCAGGATTTCCTGCCTTATTATAATATGCCAGAGCCAGATTCCTATGTGCCGTAGGGAAATCAGACGCCTTCCGGGCTGTTATTTTCCAAAGCTCCACTGCCTTTTCCCACTGCTGCTTATCATAAAACAAGTTACCCAGATAATACGCAGCCATTATTCCAAAGCCGCTTTCCACAGCAAAATTCAGGACAGCGATATCCTCCAGCTTGTTTGGGAAACAGTAATCCGGACAGCACGCTTCCGCTTCCTTCAATACCACTTCCACATTTTCATTTAACATATTTTTATAATAAGCTTCATAGTACTTGAGCATCGGATATTCTGAACTGCATTTTTGCAGAACCTCCACTGCCTCCTGATATGCACCGAACTCAGCATAATCCCTGGCCGTCATAAGATAATTTTCTCTGAATCCACGCATTTTTTTATTAAGAGTATCCTGTAAATCTTTATTATTGTTATTTAGAATAATAATTTCATTACCTGAAACAAAATCAAAGGGATCAAATTCCATATTCGCCCTGGCACAAATGCATGCTTCCTCTGTTCTTGATAGGTTGCGTAAAAGGTATACCTTCAAGCCTCTGGCTTTCACATTATGGGCATTTTTAACAAGAGCCTTATCAATATGCTCCAGAGCCTTTTCCCATCTTTTTTCCCTGGCATCAATGGCCGCCAGATAGTAAAATGACATTTCCTGTTGTTCATTGCTCCATGCAGCCTTAAAGAAAGCATCATAGCTCTCGTCAAAACGTCTTTGATAAAATAACACCACTCCCAGCAGATAATAGCTTTCACTGTTATAAGGATTCGGGTTTCTCTCAATTAACCGTTCCAAAGCCTTTCTGAAACAGCTTTCTGCCTTTTCAAATAATCCCCTTCTCATCAACAGCATGCCATATGCATTATTAATCCGGATATCACCGGGATCTCTTTTTAATCCTTCCAGATAATATGGATCAGGTAAATAGGTGGCATGCCTGTACTGTTCAATATGCTGCCCCGTCAGGTAAAGCTCCTCGTTCGTCATAATAGCTTCCGGTTCTTTCGCTGCCTTGGCCGGTTCAGGGATACTTGGGATTTCCTCCGGCTCCGGCTGATACTCTACCAGACATTTTCCATCAGCATAAACAGCCAGGTGAAGCTCCTCTTCCTTTACATTCGGTATATCAATACTCTTTTTATAAATATCCACAGGGGACAGTAAAACTGTTTCATCCAGAAGCTTTTCGTCATTTACGGTTAACAGTATGTTTGCATTCTCATAAACGCAGGTCGCATATACTGCCACATTTGCGGTTTTTCCTTCATATGACAGATTTACCGCAGCCTCAGTTGTTGCGTTTTTCACCTGTCCCACAGCTTTATACGGCATAAAATACTGCTTAAAGATCTTTTCTTCGAAAGGCTTCAGCCAGGTAAAATCGGGTTGATTGTCCGTGTATACACCTGTCATCAGCTCAACATACGGGCCGTCTTCATCCGTAAGATTTCTGTCCCATGCCTTTCCAAAATCACCGCAGCCCCAGGTCCACTGCTTTTTCCCCGGAGAAATATGATGATCTGCCACATGTAAGATCCCTGCATCCCTGCCATAATCAAATCCGCCGACAAAATCGTACTTGGATTTCTCCGCCATATAAGAAGTCGGAACCGGAATATTTTTATAGCGTGAAATATCAACGCCGTCACTGTAATCTTTTTTGTAATATACACCTGTCGCAATCGGGAATCTTGAAACATCCCTTTTTCCATGATCCATGACGGCATGGACATCAGGAGGGAAGATTGACTGAGTATTGTCATTCACCGGAATTGCCGGATTTGCCCACCATAAAAAGGTCTGCGGAACATTTGTCCTGTTATAAAGCTGGCCTGTGATTTCTATGTATGCTTTCCCCGGATACAAAGTTATCTTTGCAATCCCTTTCGTACCATACATTTGATCCACATCATGAACCAGTACGGATTTACTGCCGTCATCATTCTCAGCTATTACATAATCCACAGGCAAAAACGTTGTCGGCCTGTGATGCTGGGGCCAGTTAAACTCTATCCCACCGGAGATCCATGGACCGGTCAGCCCTACAAGTGCAGGCTTTATTACATGATTATAATAAACAAAATCATAATCGTTGGTTTTGTCATAAGCCCTCTGTATTCTTCCCCCGAGTTCTGGAAGAATCATTACTTTCAGATATTCATTTTCCAGATAAACAGCAGTATATTCCTTGTCTGTCTTCTCATCACTGATCTTCTCAACTGTGGGATATGGATAAACTTTTCCGCTGCTTCCCTGATACACTCTCTTATCCAGGAAAATAGGATTTTTTTCAGCTTCTCCTATCTCATAGGTTGGAATTTTTGTTTTTTCTACCCATACATAAGTTTCGTTCATTTTTACCTCCTGATTTTAGTTTATTTTTATCAATACAGACACCTATTGATTTCATTTCTACAATCAGTATAAGTAATCTGACTTCAAACGAAAATACCACATCCAATCATTTAATGGATTATATTCTTCTTTTTTAATTTTATCGTACCACCTCATCCGCGTTAGCGAATTTTAATAAAAAAGCCGATGGAGTTAACCATCAGCTTATAGTACTTATTCCTTATAATGATAATAATCGCCATACTTATATTCCTTGGGGGATATCCCGACTACTTTTTTGAATATCCTTGAGAAATAGTATTGATCTTTGTATCCCAGGCGCTGTGCCACCTCGTATATATAAAAATCCGTCACCTTCAGCAATTTACAGGCTTCCCTCATTTTTAAACTGATATAAAAATCCATTGGGGCATGCTGTGTATGTTTTTTGAAAATAGCATTCAGATAACTCTTTGATAAATCAAAATCTTCAACAAGCTGTTCCAGAGTAAGATTCTCATTCAAATGCGACTGCATATACCGGATTACATTCGTAACATGTTTATTTTGTTCGATTGAAGCATTGCGTTTTTCCCGATCATAAGTTTCAGCCAGAATAAGAGCAAGCACCTGGGAAATATAAATAAAGTTTCCAAGCGTGAAGCTGCCTTCCAAAACCCGGAACAGGAGTTCAAAAAGAAACAGCATTCGGTTTGTTGCGTGTATCGATGTAAACTTCACTATTTTACAATCTTCAACTGGATAATATTTTATATCCTCACCCTTAAGATGTACCCATAAAATACTCCAGGGATCATCGTCACAAGCATAATAACAATGACTGCGGAACCGGGGAATGCAAAAAGCCTCATCTGTCTTCAGTACATATTTCCTGCCTTCTACATAAATGATTCCTTTGCCTTCGGTACAGTATATAAAAATATACTCTTCTATTCCTTCCCTTCTTTCTCTATAATGGTGAGCCGCCTTGGGGAAAAAACCAACATCAGTCAAATACAGCCGCTTAACCAATGGATGCTTTACATAATCGGAAAAGGTCTCTGTGGGAAGCACCACCATTTTCTCCCCTTTAAACCCATCCCTTTTCTTATCTTCTCTCCGTTCCTGCTCTAATGCTTCAATCAACTCTTCTTCCGTCTGCATACTCTCACATTCTTTCCTATATAAACATTCACTGATATAATGATTTTACAATGAATAACTATATGGAACAAGTAAATTTGCAGATTTTTTGGCTCATTTATGTCCTTTATTCTTCCATGTCAATAGCATTCCTGTAAATTCCGGGAAAGGAATCCGCAATCCATTGGCAAGAATTTTTGACCGATTAACAGGGTCCACATATTGAAATTCAGGCCGGTCTGGGAAAGCATAATATAGACGCGTACCAATGGCTCTCCACACTACCTGGGAATGGCTGAAATGATATGGTAAGTATAGCTTTTTTGCTATTGTTTATAGAATAATTGTCCTTGCCAAATCCCTCTGATTTTCCTATCATTAAGGTAAATAAGAAGGGGGGACAGAAACATGGAAACTTATTTAAAGCAACAGCAGCGTCACGAATTTTTTGGTTTTGACTGGTCTTTTTACTTCGGGGATTTACGCATCATTGATGCGGAGAAGAACAGCCAGGTTTTCCGTCCGGTCACATTACCGCATGACTGGCTTATGGATTACGAGGCATCCGGCCCGGATCCCAAAAGCGGCGCTATGAACTGGAAATATGGGATTGGTATATACCGTAAGGAATTTATCCTGGACAGATCCAACGAAGGGCGCATTATCCGGCTTTTGTTTGACGGGGTATATCAGGATGCCTCCGTATACTTAAACGGCAGGGAACTCGGACATAATTTTTATGGTTACATTCCTTTTGAGTTCAATATTACACAGGCGGTTCGATTCGGAGAGCCTAATGTCCTGATTGTACGTGTGGATAATTCCCGTCAGCCCAATACCAGATGGTATTCAGGAAGCGGAATAACCAGAGATGTCTGGCTCTCTTCTCTTGCCCCTGTACATGTAGCTACGAACGGCACTTATATTGTAACAGATTCTCTTGATAACGGGACTGCACGACTGACAGTTACAACAGAACTGGAAAATGACTCGGCTGCTGACTGCGAAATTATTGCAACCAACCGTATATATGGGCCGGACGGACTTCTAGTCGCTTCACTCCCTGAACACATTGGTCTTGGGGCCTCAGGATGTGTTCTGCTTAAACAGACTCTGGCTTTGAAAAATGCCGCCCTTTGGAGCCCGGAGCATCCCCATATGCACCGCATGGTAACGGAAATCACAAAGAATGGCCAGATAACCGACCGTTACGAAACCCCGTTCGGAATCCGAACCATATATTTTGATGCGGACAGAGGGTTTCTTATTAACGGCGGACATGTAAAAATCCACGGAATGGCCATTCATAATGATGCCGGACAGCTGGGGGCTGCCGTTCCAGTCAAGGTCTGGAAGAGACGTTTTGAAAAACTGAAGGATATGGGCTGCAACGCTGTCCGTACCGCGCATAATCCGGCAGATCCCCTGATTATGGATTTGATGGATACTATGGGACTTCTCTGTATGGACGAATTTTTTGATGAATGGACGATCTGCAAGTGGAGCAAGTCCAGAGGTAACAAAGAAGTGCCTCCTCATGGTTATGCCGAATATTTTCATGAACTTCATGAAAAGGATATGGAAACCATTATCCGCCGTGATCGTAATCATCCCTGCGTCATCCTGTGGAGCGCCGGTAACGAATGCGAAGAGGTTCATACGGTGGATGGCTGGGAAGTCATGAAGGAGATGCGGGATATCATACACAGGCTGGATCCTACAAGGCCGGTCACAGAAGGAACCAACATGCTGGCGCATAACAGCAAGTATACTTATGAAAAATTTATGGATTATCAGGATGTGCGCGGCTTTAACTGGGTAAATATCTGGAACGATCGTGCGGAGCTTTTCTACGAACCAGATAAAATCCGCCATCCGGACTGTCCTATGGTTATCACGGAATGCGGAGGAATCACCGGAAGTCGGGGCAATTATCCGCTTCCCAAACGGCGTTCCGGCAATGAGGGACCTTTTCGCGGCGTTCCCTATTATTCCTGGCCTGTTGCTGCGAGCAAACACATGCGTTTTATTGAAACAAGAGATTATATCAGCGGCGTATTTTACTGGACAGGCGTGGATTATATGGGGGAAGCCTCCTATCCATACCGTTCCGGTGAGAATAACCCCGTAGATTTGGCAGGATTTATAAGAGACAGCTGGTATTTCTACCGTTCCATGTGGCTACGTGACGAACCTACGGTTCATCTGCTTCCCCATTGGAATATGGATGTAGAGAAAGGGACGATTATCCCCGTCATCTGCTACACCTCCTGCCCTTCTGCCAGTCTTTTCCTTAACGGAAAAAGCTATGGTGAAAAAGCCTGTCTCTATCCCGCAGATGGTATCGATGAATGGCCGAATTTCGACCTGACCAAACCCTTTGCCAATACGGATGACCTTTTCTTAACTTGGGACGTCCCTTATGAACCGGGAGAGCTTGTTGTGATCGGGTACGATCGCCAAGGGCAGGAATTAACCCGCCATACAGTCTCAACCTTTGGAGAGGCGGAAAGACTTCGGCTGTTAGCCGACAGCGAATGCATCGCCGCCGACGGAAGGGATATTGCCCATATTGAAATTTCCCTTGAAGATGCTGACGGAAACCTGGTAATGACTGCCTCAAACAAGCTCACTGTTACCGTAAACGGTCCGGGTCATCTGCTCATCCTTGAAAACGGGAATAGCCTCGATCATACTCCGGGACGCTGCGGGACAAGAAACGCGCATTATGGAAAGCTTCTTGCCATTGTCCAGGCTGATCGGAATGAAGCCGGAACCATCCATGTGGAGGTAAGCGGGGAAGGCTTTGCCTCGCAGACGGTAGATATCAAAACGGTATAAAGTTATTTGATTTAAAAGTATATCATTAATCAAACTATGCAAAGAAAGCCTTACAGCCTGTGTATAAGATTGTTCTTACTGAAGCAGTTTGACAACAAGGAACTGCCATGAAATATACAATCCAATTAGAAGGGGCCTGCCAAAAGATACGGCAGGCCCTAAGTGCTGTTATTTTAAAAATGCAGTTCACCCATGACAGGAATAATTCTTTTTCCATTCAAAAGCAGGCTTTTCCATTGGACATCCTCCCTTTCTTCACCTAACCCTTCACGGCCCCAATAGTCATACCCTTCACAAAATAGCGCTGCACGAAAGGATATAACAGAACGATAGGTCCGGTTGCTATGACTGTCATTGCCATCTTCATACTCTCAAGAGGAATCGTTGTGATTGGGATTCCTGATTTCTCAGCCACTATTTTCATGGCTTCCGCGCTTCCCAGCATCCTCTGCAGATAGTACTGCAGGGTAAACATGTTATCGTTTGTAACATACAGCATACAGTTATACCATTCATTCCAATAACTCAATGCCGAGAACAGAGAAAGTGTCGCTATCAGCGGTTTGGAAAGCGGTACGATGAGTCTGATATAGATGGTAAAATCATTGGCACCGTCAATCTTTGCCGATTCTGAAATAGAAGCCGGGATTCCGGCCATAAAGGACTTAGCAATAATCATATTCCACACGGAAAACAGTAATGGCAGTACCAGTGCATGATAATTATTCTTAAAATTCAGGTAGCGCAGGCAAAGCATATATGTAGGAACCAATCCACCATTGAACAGTGTCGTAAAGAAAAAGAAAAAGGCAAACTTGTTTCTTACCGGGAAATCCTGTCTGGAAAGTACATAACCGGTCATCGTGGAAATCAGCACGGATAAAAAAGTTCCAACTACCGTAATCCCAATTGTGGTGCCATAGGCTTTCAAAATCTGTTCTGGATTTTTAATACACAGTGCATAGCTTTCCAGGCTAAATTCACCAGTGGGAAACAAGGGATATCCATTCCTTATCAGGGAGGTCTCCGGAGTAAATGAAGCTACAATAATCAGATAAAACGGTATCACACAGGCAAGGGCAAAAATTCCGATAAGAAGATACGAAACAATATTAATGCATATAACATCGGCACCCGGATGTCTTTTGTCTGCGGCTTTAATAGAATTATTTTTCATAATTATTCCTCCTTAATACAGGGGGTAGTGTCAAGTCTGACACCCCGTTTTTTATTAAAAACCTTGTATTTCCAAG